>CANDJX010000011.1 GCA_947385185.1 uncultured Clostridia bacterium | reverse complement strand
CAAGTCGGCTGTTTCCATGCGGATGGTATCCGCCCCGCGGAGGGGTCTCCGCACTTTATTTTGCATATTTGTCAGGCTTAACAGCTCGGGCTTATTATACGCAAGTCGGCTGTTTCCATGCGGATGGTATCCGCCCCGCGGAGGGGTCTCCGCACTCTTGAAGTTTAAGAAGGAATAAAGGGAATAGATCCGTATTAAATTTTAGGAGGATATACAAAAATGTCGGACTACGCTTTACTTACCGATTTATTCGGTAGCGGCGGCGGTATCTGGTTTATGATGGGCGCGGCTCTCGTGTTCTTTATGCAGTGCGGTTTCGCAATGGTCGAAACCGGCTTCACGAGAGCAAAGAACGCCGGCAACATCATAATGAAGAACCTTATGGACTTCTGTATCGGTACCGTCATGTTTATGCTCATCGGCTATTCGCTTCTCGTAGGACAGGACGCGGCAGGCAGCTATTTTATAGGCGCGCCGAGCACGTTGTTTGCGATGGATTCCGCCGATATGCCTAATTTCTTTTTCAACCTTATGTTCTGTGCTACAGCCGCGACGATCGTGTCGGGCGCGATGGCGGAAAGAACGAAATTCAGCGCGTACTGCGTTTATTCGGGTCTTATCAGTTTGTTCGTCTATCCGATCGAAGCGGGCTGGGTGTGGGGCGGCGGCTGGTTGGCTCAACACGGCTTTATAGACTTTGCAGGCTCGGTAGTCATTCATATGGTCGGAGGCATTTCCGCGTTTGTCGGCGCGATTTTCCTCGGACCGCGTATCGGTAAGTATACGCTTGACGAAAACGGCAAAGTCAAAAAAGTCAACGCGATTCCCGGACACAGTATAACGCTCGGCGCGCTCGGCGTGTTCATTCTCTGGTTCGGTTGGTACGGCTTCAACGGCGCGGCGGCAGGCAGTGTGGAAGAACTCGCGCTCATCAGCGTGAACACCACGCTTGCGCCCGCGATAGCGACCGTAACGTGTATGCTGTTTACCTGGGCGCTCAATAAAAAGCCGGACGTGTCGATGTGTCTTAACGCGTCGCTTGCCGGTCTGGTCGCGGTCACCGCGCCCTGCGCGTCGATAGACCCGTGGGCGGCGGCAGTGATCGGAGTTTTATCCGGATTCCTTATCGTAGGCGCGTGCAATCTCGTCGATCAGGTGTTTCATATCGACGACCCCGTCGGCGCGATAGCCGTGCACGGGTTTCACGGGCTTCTCGGCGGGATATGCGCGGGATTGTTTGCAAATCCCGCATACGGATACGGCACGGGTTTGTTCTTCGCAAGCTCCGGGCTTGTAACGAGCGGGGAAGCGGATATGATCTTCGGCTGGCAGATGCTCGGAATAGTATGTGTTATCGCCTGGACGGCAACGCTTATGACCGGTGTGTTCGCGGCTATAAAATATCTGCCGAAACTGCTCGGTATCGTCAAGGAGGGCAACGGGCTCCGCGCCCTTCCCGAGCACGAGATCGCGGGTATGGATATTTCCGAGCACGGTCTGGCTTCGGCTTACGCCGATTTCCTTCCCGCCGCTCCTGTTTACGGCGAGGAGAGCAAAGCGGTCGATCTGACCGGTTTGCAGCCCGCCAGACTTTGCGCAATGAAGGGCGTAGAGCATTATACCAAAATTACCGTGCTTTGCAATCAGGATAAATTCACGACGCTTAAAGACACTATGGCGGCGATCGGAGTGCAGGGCATGACCGTGACCCCCGTAATGGGCTGCGGCGTGCAGAAAGGACATACCGCGCAGTATCGCGGCGTGACCGCAAAGGTCAATCTTATGCCTAAAGTTCAGGTTGACATCGTCGTTTCCACCGTCGATCCCGGTCTGGTCGTAGCCGCCGCACAGAAGGCGCTCAACACCGGAAACGTCGGCGACGGCAAGATTTTCGTATCGGGGATCGAGGACGTTATGCGCGTGCGCACCGGCGAAACGGGCGAGGCTGCTCTCGACAATACGGAAAAGCAATAAGCCCCTTTATTCCCTCTTGGCGGGTCGGCGACGGTTTTTTGGAATTGTTGCCGCCCGCTTCTTGTTGAAAAGGAGAATCCAATGTCCAAGAAAAGAACGATCCCTTGCGATAAAAAAGGCAGACCTATAATTCCGTCGGATACGGATTGGCGGGTCGCGATCATGCGTGCCGCGATATTTATTGCCGCGGGCGCGATTCTTCTGCCCGCAGGAATATGCCTTTTTAATTTCGTGCCGCTCGGGCCGGACATGGGCGCGATAAAATTCTTTTTCGGAATGCTTATGTTCTTCGGCGCGCTGTTTCTTCTTTTCGGCGGCGCGATCGCCGTGCTTGCTCTCGTGCAAAGGCATAACTCGCCTGATGAAGAAACCGTCGCGCGCAATGCGATCGGGAGCGGCGAGTATTGCTCGGCAACGGTCGTCAAAGCGAGCATGAAAGAGAAAAAAGGCGTTGCGTATTACCGCGCGCGGTTGGAGTACGACGACGCTCTATACGGTTTTAAGCGGCGTTTCGACAGCGGTTGGGAATGCGAAAAAGCCGTATCGGTCGGCGACACGGTCGGCGTATATTATCTGCCCGACAGCAATATAGGCTATTTTGTTGATATTACGGGCGAAAAACGATTATATGATCGATAAATTTGCGCCGCGCTCTTGACAAAAGCAGGGGCGCGGTGTTATTATATTAAGTAGAAAGGCGACAAGCCTGCAAATAGTTCATAACCGCCTGCGTTTGGCTCAGAATGCATTTCCCGGCGGCAATTCCCGAATCGCGCGGAGTTGCCGCCGTAGCATTAAGTTCAGTCGAACTTGCAGTCGCGATCCACGCGGTCGGAATAGTTTACGCCTTGCGTCGGATCTTTCGGCAGACAAGCGACGCGGTGATGACGTAATTTGTGCATTCGGGCGTGACCCGAGTAACCTTTTATTTTCTTTTTCATACCTATAGTATGGGAAGCGATCGCGGAAAAATTCTCCGCCGGATTTGAAAAATTTTACTGCCCTTATTCAAGACGGGCAAAGGATACTGAAATGGATATTTATACCGGTATTGACGAACTTATTGTTTATGCCAGGAACAACCTGCTTCTCGACGACCTCGACGTATGTTACGTCAGGAACGAGATACTTGCGCTCCTCGGGCTCGATTCGTATAAAGCAGGCAGTCCCGACGAGGACAAAATCGACGGAATGACGACTCCGGACGCGCTTATGACGGAATTTACGGACGCTTGCGTATTCGCTAAAATTCTGAATAAAAAAGACGTGCCGGCGGTTGCGAAAAGGATACTTCTCGCGCTGTCGTTGCCCGTATCCAAAGTGAACGATATTTATGCCGAGCTCGGCGGCAAAGGCGCGCCAAAAGCGGATAAGTTCCTTGCCGATTACGTCGCGGCTTCGGGGTTCGGCAAAGGCGGCAATCCCGCTTTCGTCGAAGAAATAGCCGATGACGGATTGATTGTTTCGGCGAAAGGCGAGGGGCGCGAAGACCTTGCGCCGCTGTATCTCGCGATAGACGAACTCGTATATTACGCCGAAAACAATCTTCTTCTCGACGCTTACGACGTAGACGCGGCGAAGCGCTCGATCGCAGACCTCATCGGGCTCGACTCTTACGCGCAGCAGGAAATAGATTACGACAAAGTGGACTCGTTCGACCGTCCGGACCAGCTCATAATCGAGCTCAAGGACGCGGCAAACGCCGCGGGGCTTATGACGGGCGACGACGCTTACGTGACGGTAGACCGCATTATGGGCGCGCTGTCCATTCTTCCGAGCGAAATCAACGATCTGTTTGATAATCTTCCGGCGAAGAAGGCAACCGATTTCCTTTACGATTATTCGGTCAAGAATTATTATATAAAAAAGACCGCGCTCGAAAGCAATATCCGTTTTAAGTCGGATTATACGAAAGGCGGACTCGAGATCACGATAAACAAAGCCCGTCCCGAGTACGCCGACGCTCGCAGCGCGGCTCACGGCAATACGCCGGCGGGCGGATACCCGAAATGCACCATATGCCCCGAAAACGAGGGCTTCGACGGCACGGGTAAATGCGCTCTGCGCACAGTGACGATGGAGCTCGGCGGGGAAGAATGGTTCTGGCAGTATTCGCCTTACGGCTATCTCGGCAAGCACGGTATCGCCGTGTCCAAGGCTCACGCGCCCATGAAAGTGACCGACAATACCGTTGTGCAGCTCATGGACTTTGTAGACAGGTTCCCGCACTTCTTTATCGGTTGCAACGCGGCGCTTCCCGGCGCGGGCGGCAGCGTGCTTTCGCACAATCACTATCAGGGTGGCGAAGAAATGCTCCCTATGCATAAAGCGACCGGCGCGGTGAAGCTCGTCTATCCGAAGTATCCGCTTGCCGACATCGAAGTGCTCGATTGGTACGACTCGGTCATTCGCGTTACGTCGCAGTCCCGTCTTGTCATTGCGGAGATCGAGCGCGACATAAGGAACGGCTGGGAAAACTATACGAACAGCAAGCTCGGTATAATAGCCGAGGATAAGAACGGTAAGCATAACGCTGTCAGCGAAACAATGCGCAAGATCGGAAACGGCAGATATTGCCTCGATATAATTCTCCGTTCCAACGTCACGAGCGAGGAGTATCCGGACGGCGTGTTCCATACTCATCCCGAGTTCCAGGCGCTTAAGAAAGAACCGAACGGGCTTCTCGAGGCGCAGGGACTGTTCATTCTTCCCGGGCGGCTCGAAGGTCAGATCAACGAACTTAACGCCTGCCTCGTGAATAAGACGGCTCTGCCGGACACTCTTTCCGAGTTCAAGCAAATGCATAAAGAAATCGTTAAAGAGAACGGCAAAGAGATGTCGAGAGTGGAAGCAGGCATTTATATCAAAGCGGAAATCGGATCGGTCTGCGAACGTATACTCGAGAACATAGCCGTGTTTAAGAGCGCGGACGAAACCGCCGAATTCCTTACAGGTCTCGGCACGTTCGAAACAGACCGGAATTAACCTCAGGTAACGCTGTGCTGCGTTATCGCGCCGTACGTTATCGTGCGGTTCCATAGATACGGATCAAAAAAATGACGACAAAAGAGCTGAAATATCTGAACGTAATAAAAGACTTCTTTGCCGTTCCCGACGCGGTTAAGAATGAAAACGGTTGGCGCAAAGTCATGCAAAGCGCGCTTGAGTTCGATTACGGGACCGCGGTTCTGCTCTGGGAGTACGCGCTCGGAGAGGTTGACTCGAAGATGAGCGGCGAGGAATACGCCCGCGTGTACGCCGACGTGACCGAGTCGCTGTTCGAGAGTCGGAACGCGTCGAAATTCGCTAAAACGCTTACGGAAAGCGCGGCGATTCGTACGGCGATTTACCGATATTCGCGGACGGCGTTTACGCGCAAAGAAACGGTGGGGTATTTATCCGCGCTGCTTGTTTCGGGCAAGATCGACGACGCCGACGAAATAGTCAAGTGCGCGATGCGTAACGTCGCGAGCAAGGCTACGTTCGGAAAGTTGATGCTCGATGCCACTTCGCGCACGATTATCGAGCTGGTGAAAAAGAATACGGGCAAGTCGGTAATGTCCCGAAAACTTGCTTCGTTCTTAAACGATGCCGCGAAAAACATAAAAACCGGCGAAGGCGCAGTCATAATTCAAAGGATAAAAGAACTCAGCTAAGTTTGTCTTTATAAGCGGCGCGGGCATTTTGTTCGACCGAGTCCCGCCTCTGTTGTTTCGATGAATTCCACTTCTGTTATTTTGACCGAAGCGTAAAACCTTTTTTGTCGTTTCGACCGAAGCGTAAAACCTCTTCTGTCATTTCGACCGTAGCGTAAGCGAAGCGGAGAAATCTAATAGATTCCTCGGCTTACGCTCGGAATGACATTGACAATGTTCGTTTTTAAGTCACGTTGTTGCTTGGTCGGAAGTGATTTTTAGATTACTCATCGTCGCTTGGCGCGGTGAGTATTTCGTTTCTCGGCGCGTTTTATTGCGGTTTTGATAAAATTCTACTTATATTCGACAACATTCTATTGCAAAAATCCGGGCATAATGTAAAATATAAGTATCAAAAATAAAGGATGTGCGATATGAACGGATGTAATACGAATGTGTTTGGAGATTTTCTTTACAGACTCAGAAAAGAACGGGGGATGACGCAGGCGGAACTTGCCGACCGCCTCGGCGTAACCAATAAAGCGGTGTCGAAGTGGGAAACGGGCGAGGCTATGCCCGAAACGGCTCTCCTCGTGCCGCTTGCCGGAATTTTCGGCGTGACGGTGGATGAACTCCTTAAAGGAGAAAGAAACGTCGACGATACGCATACTTCCGACCGCGCGGACGGAAACAGAGCGGATATTTTCGCCGGAATCACCGAGGAAATAAGAGGACATATATCCAATGAAATCAACGGACATTTGTTCACGCGCGGAAAAGATGACGGAGTCGACACTTTTTATGATAAACTCGGCGGACTTATATGCGGTATATGGGTGGCGTTATGCGTGGCGGCTTATGTCGTCGTCGGTTTCGCGACCGGGATGTGGCATCCGTTCTGGACGATCGCGGCGTGCGGCGGCGTATCGTGCGGCATAATCGCAATCGTCGTCGGATTTTTCGACAGGGAAAAGAACGAAGCCAAGTTCGCAAAAGGCGAAAATCCGTATACCGGCGGCGCGTGCGGTATAATAATGTTGTCGTGCGTCATAACCTATCTTTTTCTCGGCGCATTTCTTGAACTGTGGCACCCGCTCTGGATCGTTTTCGTATGCGGCGGCGTGGCTTGTACGATCGTCGGCGCCGCAGGCGATTTTTACGCAAAATCGAACAGATAAGACTAAAAAATCAAATCGAAAGGACTTACGTGAAATCGTAAGTCCTTTTTTATTTTTATGTCTGCATTTTTATATCTGCGATTATTTTGCGAGTACTTTTTTAAGCTCCGCGAAACGGGGAATACCGTTTTCGAATTCGGGAGCGTGCTCGCCTTCGATGATCGGGGTGATATAGTCGAGGAAGTCTTTCGTGATCATATTGCCTTCCGCATTGATGAATTCGGCGGGAAGTTTTTTCTCGGTGTTCGCGCACTCGGAGAGCGGGAACTCCTCTATGGTCGTTTCATACTTCTTGCCCGGCTTTCTTACTACGCCGACCATGATGTTCGACTTGCCTGCGACAGCCGCTTTGACAGCCGCTCTGCCTTCGGCGTACGCTTCCTCGACGTCGACTTTGGACGCGATGTGCGACGCGCATCTCTGCATGAGCGAGAACTCGATAGCTCTGTATTTGGTATCGATCTTGCTGCGAAGGTACGAAACGAGGTAGGAAGCCGTGCCGCCGAGCTGAACGTGTCCGAACGCGTCTTTCTTCGCGTCCGCCGCAGCATATTCGGCGATGAATTTGCCGTCGGCGTCGTGAATGCCTTCGCTGACTGCGACAATGCACTTGCCGTTTGCTTTATAAATTCTTTCGACGTCTGCGGTGAATTTATCGAGGTCGAAATCGGTTTCGGGGACGTAAATGAGGTCGGGACCGTGACCGGCGTAAGTAGCGACCGCGGAAGCGGCGGTAAGCCAGCCTGCGTGACGTCCCATGATTTCGATGACCGTTATCATACCCTTGTCGAATACGCGCGCGTCGAGGTCGATCTCCATGCAGGTGGTGGCGATGTACTTTGCCGCCGACGCATACCCGGGGCAGTGGTCGATACCGTAAAGGTCGTTGTCTATCGTCTTGGGAACGCCGACTACGTTGCATTCGTAACCGTGCGCGTTCACGAACTCGCCGATCTTGTTGCAGGTATCCATCGAGTCGTTGCCGCCGTTGTAGAAGAAATACTTGACGTTGTGTTTCTTGAATATCTCGAGGATTTTGAGATAGTCGGTTTCGTCGTCCTTATAGTCCTTGAGCTTATAGCGGCAGGAACCGAGCGCGGACGAAGGAGTACCGAGCAGGCGGTGAATCTCTTTCGGGTCCTCTTTGCCCATATCGTAAAGTTCGTCGTTCAGAATGCCGACGACGCCGTGCGCCGCGCCGAGCACCTGAGTGATCTCGCCGTGCTTGAACGCTTCTTCGAATACGCCGCACGCGCTCGAATTGATTACGGACGTAGGACCGCCCGACTGCGCGAAAATCAATGCGCCTTTCAAGTTTTTCATTTTGTATCTCCTTATGCAAAATATTTTCCAACGATTATTTTACCACTAACTCGTTTTTATTGCAAGCGAATGGCGGAGGTTTTTCGTTTTGGTCATGAGTACGGATATGTCCGAAGTCGCATATTCGGTATTTCGGTCGTGCGTTTCGAATATTTCGGGCTTACGTATGCTCTCAAAAACGAGGAAATGCTAATTAAATCGGTAAATAAAAGTAAAGGAAATGGTAAATAAAAGGTAAAGGCGGGGCGTAAAACAAATTTATACTTGACATTTTTTCGGAACGGGGTATAGAATAATCATGCATAACAAACGCGGCAATTATAATTTATTCAAAGGTCGTCATATAATTATACTGTCTGTCGATTATACAGTTTTGCCCGAACGATACGGGCATATACGTACTGTTCGGCGACGAGAAGTCGACAACGGGTTGACAAAACGGAACATACGGAATCTGCCGTGAATAAATAAAATTCACGACGGTTCGCCGGAATGGAAAAAATTTCGAACGGATTTCGGACAATTTTATCGGTAAAAAATTGGTAAATTGCAGACACGGGGTAGGAAATTATTTGACATTTTGATCCGGGGGGGGGTATAATAATACTAAGATACGATTTACGCCGTTTGTTTTGGGATATTTTCGGTAAAGTAGGAGAAACGGGAAACGTCATGACGGGATTGTCGAAATTCAAATACATAATCGTCATATTGGCGGCGTTGGCTGTAGTCGCGTCCGTGACGGCTTTTTCCGTGTCTTACGCGAAATGGACGGCGGGCGAAACCGAACTGAACGCGTCCGTCGGCATAGGCGCGTGGGATGAAAGCACTATTCCGTCGGAGAACGAATCTCAGTACGACAACGGAATAGTTTGCGTCGACGCAAAAGGAAACAAAATTTGCGACGTTAAAATTATAATAAACGGCGGGTACGGTCAAAGCATTTATCTTAAAGCGAACGATAAGCTGGAATATGCCATAACGCTCTATGTGAACATAAAAACCAAAGTGCCTTTGCTTGACGATTCTTATAACTATATAACGGATAAAGACGGTAATATAGTATACGAAGAAGTGTCCGCAATTGTCGAAGTTATGTTACAGAATGCCGGCATATATGAACTTACCGTAAATTATAATCCATTGTCTGAAGAATTTATATGCAAACCGATACCTGCTCCGGGCAGTAGTTACGACGGCATGATATTGCTGGAATGATTTCGGATTGCACCGATGCGCTCCGAGTGGTTTAACGGAAACAATATATTTCGATAAAAATAAAAAAATACATATAAGGAGATATTAACAATGAAAATCAAAAAAATGACAATCACGATGTTGGTAGTCGCAGCTCTTGCCGCTATCATAGGCATTTCCGCCGTATCGTATGCGGCATGGACTGCGGGAAACAACAGCTTCGGTGCAAGCGCGGCTACGGGTACCGTACAGCTTGTAGGATTTACGGGCGATACGACGAATATCGAGTTCGATCCCGTCGTTCCTTACAATCAGACCGGAACGATCACGAACGGCGAGAAAATGCAGTCTATTACGCTTCCCGAATTTGTTGTTACGGGCGAGTACACCATCACCGTTAAGTCGGGTACCGATCTTACGTTCTACGTAAAGACGGAGAATACGGCGACTCCTTCGACGACCGCTCCGACGTCGCTCGACGGTTGGACGGAAGTTACTTCTGCCGGTACCGCAATGGACGGAAAAACGTTCGCAGCCGACACCGGCGTAGAGTATATGACCGTAACCGATCAGGTACTTTATCTTGTCCTCGACGATTCGAATAAAGATAATATGAACAGGACGGATATAACTCTGACCGTCACCCTTAATCTTAAGACGACGGCATAACATCGACCGAATGAAATTGCCGACCGCATGATTGTTTGTGCGGTCGGCACATTTTTTCGCAAGTTCTCATACAAAATATAATTCGAGGCGAATAACGTAAAATCAATGGCGGAATCGGACAACAAAACGACAGACAATAATAGAACTCCGACCGAGAAAAACACCAAAAAGACCGTATTGAAAGTACTGAAAATAAGCGGTCTTGTTCTGCTTGTCGGTTTGCTTGTCACTCTTATCGTAAATGCGCTTCTGTGCGTGTTCGTCGATCATTACTATCCGACTTTCGGCGACGTCAGGTTTTTCTCGGTCGTTACCGACTCCATGGAGGACGAGATCATGGCGGGCGAAATGATTGTCGGTCGCGTTCCGAAAAGCGAGGACGAGATCGGGGTGGATACCGTCATAACGTACGAACTTACGCAGGGCAATTCGATAACGCTCATTACTCACCGCGTAATATCGGTGGAGCACGCAGAGGACGGCTCGGTTTATTATCGCACCAGGGGCGACAATGCGCCGACGGTCGACGCCGCGACTCCGGGATTTAACGACGTTGTCGGCATTTACACGGGTGAAAAGTGCGGCTTTTTCGGATACTTTTTCGGTTTTCTGCAGTCCACCGAAGGCGCGATCGCGCTCATAATAATCGCGCTCATCGTCGCGCTTACCTGGATAATCATACATTTCGTAAATCTCGTCAGGGTATGGCGCAATATTGCGGTCGGCGCGCTTAAGAAAAGCGGCGCGATACTTTCGGGAACGCAGATAGACGAACTCGGTACGATCGCGGACGTTATAGGAATAGTGTCGAAAGAACCGGTAGACAGAACGGATATGAAGCGTAAGGACAAAAAACTCAGGTGGTTTATCAAAACCGGAGCATTGCCAAAGCGTCCTTATCACGACGATCTCGACGACGACCTTGCCCGGCTCGGGGACGTGGATCACAACGCCGTGCTCGAGCTCGTGCGCAAGTCCGACGCCGCGCCTGACGCGACGAGCGAGGAAGAACGGGTTACGACCGTGGAAGTTTCGAATTCGGGCGTACTGCGCGAACGTCATGAGTTCATGAATTACATTTACTGCTATGAGGCGAAGCTCATTCAGCTCAAACCGCAGGCGAAGGAATGGTATTCGGCGGTGAAAAACCGATTGCTTTCGGTACACAAAATGCGTTCGCGCATGACAGGTCGTTACGAAACTTTCTCTTACGGGCGCAAAGCCGTGGCTAAAATCGCCGTCAGAGGGAAAACGCTTTGCCTTTTTCTGGCTCTCGATCCCGCGAAATACGAAGGCACGAAATATGCGGTCGAAGGAACGGGAAGCGCGAAACTGCCGAGCAAGTATAAGATCCGCAGCGCATTGCGCGCGCGGTATGCCTGCGACCTTATCGACGATCTCGCCGCCGCCCTCGGCGCGGAAAAAATCGCGGACTTCGTGCCAAAAGATTATTATGTACCGTACGAGGGCGTCGTGTCGCTCATGCAACGCGGACTTGTGAAGCGCGGGATCACTTCGACGGAAAAGATTTACCGCATAGAGGAAATAACGCCCGCGGAAGCGGAAGAAATCGAAAGAGCGCAAGCCGAAAAAGCGGAAGCAGCCGCTGTCGAAGCTCTGGAGCAGAACACGGAATCGGCGGGAACTTCCGCCGCGGAAAGCGACGGAAACGTTTCGCTCGCGCGCGAAGAAACAATTACGGTAAACCCGGAAGAAACTTCCGAAGCCGACTCGGCGCAAGCCGAAAAAGCGGAAACTCCGACCGAAGCTACTGAAGCAGCCGCGACGACAGCGGAAGAAAGAAAAGAATAAAAACAAATGAAAGAACGATTTTGTCGAAAATCGTTCTTTTTCATATTCTTTCCACGAAATAAGACTTGATAATTTACGACGGATATGTTAAAATAACGATATAGGAAAAATAAAACGTAAGAAACGGAACGGTGCGTATGAAAAACAGAATGAAGTTCTCAAACATGATCGTAATTTCGGCAAGCGTAATAGTTGTAATTGTCGCGATAGTGTTGTATTCGCTTTTTATTTCGGGACATATTTTCGAAGAAAGTTCGGTACACCTCGAGGAGATATACGATCAGGTCGGCGATATGTTCAATCAAAAAGTATCCGATTATAAAAACGTGATGTACAGTTGGGAAAACTATATCGTGGACGTTACGGAAAAATCGGGCGGATCGAAAGACGAAGAATTCAAAGAATTCATAGACGCTCAGAAAAATAATTGGGGCTTTACGGTATTTTGCTTCATAAGAATCAACGATCCCGACAGTCCCATGGGCGCGGAGATCAAGCTCATAGACGGAGAGGTCGAGTCGCTTAATCTGCGGCGCGACGCGTCCGTGCTTCTCGACCCCGACGACGGCGGCGTAATAGTCAGAAAGACGAACGAGCAGGGAGAAATAGAAAGTCGTTATCTGATGTTCGCTTCTCCGCTCGGCGACGGTACGTATACTTACGGCGATTTTCGGTACGACGCAATCGGCATAGCGTTCGAGACCGCAGACATACAGGAATCGATAAAGATCAATTCGTTCAACAACGAAGGGACGTATTTCATAGTGTTGCCCGACGCGGAAGGCAACGTATTATTGCAGTCGGGGACGGGAGAGCGAGTCGAAAAATTCATACCGTTTTTAAGCAAATACGGAAGTTTCTCCATGGGTGTGGGATTGTCCGAGTTGCAGGAAGATTTCAAGAAAATACAGGAAGCCGAGAACAGCACGCTTTCGGACGTCGAAGCAAGAACGACCGTCTTTACGCTCAACAGACGAAAAAACGCCGTGCACAGCGAGTATTATCTGACGTACGAACCGGTCGGATTCAGCGACTGGCTTTTGTGCGGTCTTGTTCCGTCCGCCGTATTGAACAGCAATATGTCGAGTTTCCGCACTGTAACGATAATCGTAATGTGCGTGATTTTCGCCATAGTTTTTGCCTGCGTAATTTACATACTGATTCTGGTCAATAAAAAACGCGTCAAAGAAAAGGAACTCGAAGTCAAATCGCGCGAGAGCATACTCGACCTTCTGACGCAGAATTCCAACGACATATTCGTTCTTTTCAATCGTAACTATACTTCGGAGTACGTAAGCTCCAACGTAAAAACTATCCTCGATCTTGACGTGGATGAAATCAAAAAGGACGTGCGCAGTCTTATGCTTGCGGTCGACGGAGATAAGCCGATAGCATTGAACGATATTTTTTCCGAACTTCGTAAAACCGAACAGTGGACGTCCGACGTGGAATTAAAGAGCGTCGTCGGCGAGAACAAATATACTTACAGGGCGATCATAAACCATTCTTCGGACAACGAAAAAGATCATTACGTCATGATGTTGTCCGACCGGACCAAAGAGCGCAAGATGAGCGCCAACTTGAGTTCCGCGCTCGATATAGCGCGCTCGGCAAACGCGGCAAAGAGCAATTTCCTCGCGAATATGTCGCATGACATACGCACGCCCATGAACGCGATAATCGGCTTTGCGACGCTTTGCGCCAAGGATGCGAATAAGCCGGATAAAGTGCGGGAATATATCCGTAAAATATCGTTCTCGAGCCAGCATTTGCTCAGTCTTATAAACGACATACTCGACATGAGCAAGATCGAAAGCGGCAAAACTTCGCTTAATATGGTCGAATTCAATCTGCCCGAACTGCTCGAAGAACAATATACAATGATGTTGCCGCAGACCCGCGCGAAGAACCAGACGTTCGACATCAAAACGAAAGGCTGTCTGCCCGAGCTCGTTTACGGCGATAAGATGCGCATAAATCAGATATTGCTCAACCTGCTTTCCAACGCGATGAAATATACGCCCGAAAACGGCAATATCCTCCTGCAGGTCGAGTCGATAGACAAATCGCTCGGCAAAAATGCGCATCTCCGCATTTCGGTCAAGGACGACGGTATCGGAATGAGCGAAGATTTCGTGAAGATCATATTCGAGCCGTTCTCGCGCGAATCGACGAGCGCGACGCGCGAAATACAGGGAACCGGACTCGGGATGGCGATCACGAAGCAGATAGTCGAGCTTATGGGCGGAACCATATCCGTCGAAAGCGAACCCGGCAAAGGCAGTACGTTTACCGTCGAACTCGAACTCACCGTGCTTGCCCGCGAGGAAAGCGAGGACGAAAACTTCTGGAAAAATCATGAGATATTCAAAGTGCTCGTAGTGGACGACGAGGAAGACATCTGCCTCGAAGTCAAAGAACTTATGGAAGATACGGGCGTAGACGTCGATTATGCGATCGGCGGCAAAGCGGCGGTCGACAAAGTCGCGAAGAATTATAAGACCGAAAACGAATATAACGTCGTGCTTCTCGACTGGAAAATGCCGGGCATGGACGGAATAGAAACGGCGAAATGTATACGCGAAACGGTGGGCAAGGACGTTCCGATCATTATCCTTACGTCGTACAACTTCGACGAGATCGAGGAAGAAGCGCGCGCCGCGGGTATAAATATGTTCCTTACGAAACCGTTCTTCCTTTCCAACTTCCGCCATGCGGTAAGTCAGCTCGGCAATCTTGCGGAAAACGAAAATGCCGAAAACCCCGACGAGGCAAAAGACGAAAAAGCCGAACAGCCGGTTATGCCGCTCAAGGGTCTGAAGATTCTCGCCGCGGAAGACAACGAGATCAACGCGGAAATTCTGCAGGAACTTCTCGATATAGAGGGCGCAAGCTGCGTCGTCGCGTCAAACGGGAAAGAAGCTCTCGAAACTTTCGAAAAAAGCGGGAAGGGCGCGTTCGATATAATCTTCATGGACGTGCAGATGCCGGTCATGAACGGTTACGAAGCGACGCGCGCCATCAGGGCGTGCGCGCACCCCGAAGCAAAGACCATTCCTATAGTCGCCATGACCGCAAACGCGTTCGACGACGACGTGAAGTCCGCGCTCGATTCGGGAATGAACGCACACCTTGCCAAGCCTATAGATATGTTTAAGCTCAAAGTAGTAGTTGCCGGACTGATGGAGAAAAAGAATGAGCAATAAGGTCAAAAAGAAAATTCTCGTGGTCGACGATTCCGAACTTAACCGTTCGCTCCTCGCCGATATGCTTTCGGACGATTTCGACATAATCGAGGCGGAGAACGGCGTGGAAGCGGTCAATATCATGAACGAGCACGAACTCGAGATTTCGCTTATGCTTCTCGATATAATGATGCCGCAGATGGACGGGTTCGACGTGCTCTCGATGATGAATAAAAAGGGTTGGATCAAAACCGTTCCCGTCATCATGATCTCGTCCGAAACGAGCGGCGCGTATATCGACAGGGCTTACGGGCTCGGCGCAATAGATTATATAAGCCGTCCGTTCGACGAGCGCACGGTAAAACATCGCGTCATGAGCAACGTTATGCTCAGTATGCGCCATAAGGAAATGGCGGAACTCTTGTCGTCGCAGATCTATCAGAAGGAAAAGGACAACAGCCTTATGATAGAAATACTGTCGCATATCGTGGAATTCCGCAACGGCGAAAGCGGTATGCACGTGCTTCACGTCAACCTTATCACGCAGATGGTGCTCGAGCAGCTTGTCAAACTGACGGATAAGTACGAGCTTTCCGATTCGGACATCAGACTGATCAGTATGGCGTCCGCATTGCATGACATCGGAAAAATATCCATTCCTTCCGAAGTGCTTAACAAGCCCGGACGGTTTACGCCGGAAGAATTCGAGATAATGAAAAGGCACACCGTCGAGGGCGCGAATATGCTCGAAGCGATACCGTTCCGAAGCAACGAAGCGCTTATTAAAGCGGGGTATCAGATCTGTCGTTGGCATCACGAACGCTATGACGGCAGAGGATACCCGGACGGACTGAAAGGGGACGATATTCCGATTGCGGCTCAGGCGGTGGCGCTCGCCGACGTGTACGACGCTCTTACGAGCGAGCGCGTTTATAAGCCCGCTTACGACCCGGATACCGCGGTCGGAATGATAATCGGCGGCGAATGCGGCGCGTTCAATCCGCTTCTTATCGATTGCCTTAAAGAACTCGCGCCGAGGCTCAAGACCGAGCTTTCGGTGATTTCGTTCGGGAATCATACCGAAAACAATATACGCGATTCGGTAAAAGAAATACTCAAAAGCGACAAAGCGGATATTTCTTCGAGATCGATCAGACTGCTCGACCGCGAGAGGCAGAAATTCAGATACCTTTCGGATATTTCGCGGGAAATTACTTTCGAATATACCGCCGTGCCAGAAACGCTGCAGCTTTCCGAGTTCGGCGCCGAGTCGCTCGGCGTGCCTATGCATATCGCGGAACCGTCCGGAAACAAGCGGTGGCTGGAAATTTTCGGGCAAAAGAACTTCGAACATTTCGTGTCCGCTATCCGTTCGTCGTCGCCCGATACTTCGGTCGTAAGCGAGACGTATCTTCTGAATATCAGAGGCGAAGAAAAGTGGGAAAAAGTCATCGCCAAACCGATGTACGGCGACGGCGAGCCGCCCGAGTTCGAAGGCGCTATAGGTAAGCTCGTGGACGTGAACGACGAAACCGAGGCGATGAAGTACCTCGAACGCAAGGCGTCGCACGACGAGCTTACCGGGCTTCTGAACCACAACGCCGCCAAACGCATAATTTCCAAAGCGCTCGAAAACTTAAACGAAAAAAAATACGCGCTCATATTCTTCGACCTCGACAATCTCAAGATCGCGAACGATAAATACGGTCATTTGTTCGGCGACGAGGTGCTTAAAGAGATTGCCGCCCGTCTGCGTAAAAATATCCGAAGCGCGGATATTCCCGCGAGAATGGGAGGCGACGAATTTATTTTGTTCATGGAATATAAGGGCGACATAGAAAAACCGCTCAAGCGTATTTTCAACGCTCTTACCGCGCCTTATAAGGATTTCGATATGAGCGTGAGTATGGGCGTCGCGCGCACCGAAGGTTTTTCGGGCGATTACGACTTGTTGCTCTCCATGGCGGATACCGCTATGTATTCTGTCAAGAAAAACGGCAAAAACGCTTACAGGTTCTATGACGACTCGATGAAAGAACTCATGGGAAAGAAAGATTAAATCGTCTTTATACAAAATAACGTCGTCCGTGACGTATGGCGGGCGACGTTATTTTATCGCACTCGGGGTTTGTAAACGCCGGCGGTGTCGGCGGTCGAGCTTTGGCAAAACGCTATTTGCGCGCCGCAACGTTGCATTTTAAGCGTCGAACGCGTCGCGCGATAGTATTTGACAATTCGCCGCGGGTGTGATATGATTATTAAAACCGAAAGGAGAGTGGATCATGCCCGTAATTATACCTTCGGCGCTTCCCGCAAAGGCGGCGCTCGAAGATGAAAACATATTCGTAATGACCGAAGGCAGAGCGAAATCGCAGGAGATTCGCCCGCTTTCCATAGGTCTGCTCAATCTGATGCCGAACAAGGAAGAAACCGAGCTCGAACTCTTGCGTCTTATAAGCAATACGCCGCTTCAGGTCGAAATCACTCTGCTTCAGACGGCGTCTTATAAGGCTACTCATACGGCTGAAGAACATTTGCGCGAGTTTTATCTCACGTTCGACGAAGCGGTCAGGAGCGGAAAGAAGTTCGACGGACTGATCGTCACCGGCGCGCCCGTCGAGCAAATGGATTTCCGCGACGTCAAATACTGGGACGAAGTGGTGCGTATTATGGACTGGGCGGAGCATAACGTATACTCCACGCTTTACATTTGTTGGGGCGCGATAGCCGCAATGTATTATTTTTACGGCGTGAACAAGGTCGCGCTTCCCGTCAAGCTGTCCGGAGTGTACCGTCACCGCAGTCTGAACCGTTCCAACCCCATCGTCCGCAATTTCGACGAATACTTCAACGCGCCGCATTCGCGTCACAGCGGCATAGACGAAGCAGCCGCGCGGAAGATAAAGGATCTCGACATTCTTGCCGAGAGCGACGAGGCGGGCATATATCTTGCCGCAAGCAAGGACTGCCGGCGGGTGTTCGTGTTCGGTCACGGCGAGTACGATAAATTTACGCTCGACGGCGAGTATAAGCGCGACGTCGCGCTCGGTCGCTCCGACGTTGAAAAGCCGGTGAATTATTACGGCGAGGACGGATCGCCCGTGCTGTCGTGGCGCGCGCATTCGTCGCTTCTGATGAGCAACTGGCTCAATTATTGCGTATATCAGGCGACGCCGTTCGATATAGACAGTATAAAATAAACAGGCGGGATCTTATGATACTTATCGTTGAGGACGAAATAAAAATAGCGCGTTTCGTTCAGCTCGAACTCGAACACGAAGGCTATGAAGTAAAGCATATCGTAGACGGGAACGAGGCGCTCGAAAGCGCGCTCGAGAACAATTACGAACTGATCGTGCTCGATCTCATGCTTCCGGGCTTGAGCGGCACCGAGGTGCTTCGTCGCCTTCGCCGCGTCAAAGATACGCCGGTAATTATTTTGACCGCGCGCGATAGAGTCATCGACAAAGTGGACGGGCTGGACACGGGCGCGAACGATTATATGACCAAACCGTTTGCGATCGAAGAATTGCTTGCGCGCATAAGGGTACATCTCAAGCGGAGCAAAGAAGGGGATAACCGCATAACTTACGGTAAACTCGCGCTCGATCCTTCGGCGCGCACGGCGACGTACGGCGAAACCGAAATCGAACTTACGAAAAAGGAATTCGATCTCTTGCTTTATATGCTCTCGCATAAAGGCGAAGTCGTCACGCGCGAGGACGCGCTCGCGGCGGTATGGGGATTCGAGTTCTTCGGCAATACCAACGTCGTGGACGTTTACGTCCGTTATCTTCGCTCCAAGATCGACGACGTGTTCGGCATTACGGTCGTGCGCACGGTGCGCGGCTCGGGTTATATCGTAAAATAATGGGCGGCGGTAAAAAAACAAATAAAAAAGCCGTCTGGGTGAACGTTCTCGTCTGGATATTTTTCCCGATAGGACTTTTCCGCTTGCTTTACCGCGCGATGCTCAGTCGTTTTCGTATGGACATCGCGACGAAAACCACGCTTCTGAACAGCGTGCTCTTTTTCTTTATGCTTTCGGGATATTCGGCGTTCGTAATAGCCAACGTCGCCGTCGCCGTACACGACGGCGTTTACGACAGACTGCTCGTAAACGTCATAATAGCGACGGCTATCATACTGCCGGTGTTCGTCGCCGTGTTCGTCGCGTTCAGCACGCTTACAAGCCGAAGTATGCTTTCGCCCGTGCGCCGCATGATAAAGAAAATGGACGAGATCAGCGGCGAGGATCTCTCCGCGCGGCTCGATCCCGTGGACGCGCAGGACGAACTTATGCTTCTGACCGACCGGATAAACTCCATGCTCGACGACATAGAGGAATCGTTCAAGCGTCAACGCAATTTCGTTTCGGACGCGAGTCACGAACTGCGCACGCCCATTTCAGTCGTACAGGGATATTCCGACTTGCTGTCAAGGTGGGGGAAGGACGATCCCGCGGTGCTCGACGAGTCCATTCAGGCGATCCGCGCCGAAGCGGCGAATATGAAAACGATCGTCGAACAGCTTTTGTATCTCGCCAAGCTCGGTTCGTTCAAGCCGCATTCGCGCGAGTTCAATCTGTCCGAAGCGATAACAGATATTGTCGAAGGTTACGACGTAGCGGCGGTAAAGCGAACGATTACGCTGGACTGCCCGCCGTCCGTGCCCGTCGTCGCAGACCGCTCGCTTACCGTTGAGCTCGTGCGGATAATCACCGATAACGCCATAAAATACACTAACGACGGCGGTTCGGTGCACGTCGGCGTCAAACCGATCGAGGGCGGCGGCGCGACAGTCGTGGTCGTCGACGACGGCATAGGTATCTCCGCCGAGGATCTCCCGCATATTTTCGACAGATTTTACCGTTGCGACAAGGTGCGCGGCAGGTCGGGCTCGACAGGGCTCGGTCTTGCTATCGCAAAGAGCATTACCGATATGATGGGCGGCAATATAGACGTAAGGAGCGCGCCGAAGGTGGGGAGTACGTTTACGATAACGTTCCCGCCGCCTTTGCGCGGCTTATAAGCTGCGCGATAGGTTCGTCAGCCGTCGCATTGCCCTCGGTCATTTACGGGGTTGTAAATTCCCGTCGGGCAACGCTCGGACTTCCTGCTCTCGCTTGCTTCTAAGCCGCGCAAATTGCTCATCATAGCT
>CANDJX010000010.1 GCA_947385185.1 uncultured Clostridia bacterium | reverse complement strand
TCACGCTTTTCTCATTTGTCAAGACCTTTTGCTACTTTTTGTATACACTTTTTTTATTGTTTTTCAAAAAAAACGACCGTCACGTTGAAAAACGCTCCAAAAGTCGGACAAACTTTCGGAGCGCATAGCATTTAATACGGTAATTCTGATGAATGTACGAATTATTAAGTTGTTTCTTCGTCGGTAGTTTCGTTGTCCTCGGCGTCGTCGTCAGAGGGAGCGGGCTCGTCGCCGTAAGTCAGATCGAGCATATCGATTGCCGCCGACGTTCTTGCGCCGAACTTGACCTTATAATACTCGACGGTATTGACTCCGGGAGCGTCCGACGCGATGTACAGATCGTTGTAATTAAATACGTAAGCGTCGAGGTCGCGCGCCCAATCGCTGTCCTCGCTGAGCGAGAAAACGACCGTATCGAACGTCTGCGTCGCCGTCTTACCCGACTTATCCGTAAGCGTTACCGTTTTTTCGTCCTTGAGTCTGATTATGAAAGCGTAGCCGTTCTCGTTTTCCGAAGTGAAACCGTCCACCGTCGTACGAAGCTCGCCCGACGTGATCTTGCTCGACGAAAGCGTATCGCCGCTAAGCCGAAGTCCGAAATCGTAGTTGAACTGCAGGCAAGCGGAGAAAAGCGAAAAGTCCAACGCGCCGAAAACGTCGTCATATGAATATTTTCCGCTGTTTACGCCGTCGCCGACGAGTTTACCGTCCGTGTTTACGCCGTTCATGCGCGCGCCGTTACGGTATATTTCCACCGCTTCGTAATCTCTCATCCAACCGTCGGCAAAGTCCGCGGGGCGAATCGTAATGCACGCCAGAATTATAACCGCAACAATGGCGAGCGCGGCAACCGCGCCTATTACGATCGCAATGATGTTTTTTGTTTTCATTGACATTGTATCTATCCTTTGTCCTGTATTTTAAGCCTTGTTTTCGTCGTCGGGATCGGAGTCCGGCGCGGAAACGCTTTCCGTTTCCGTAATAGCCTTGGCGGCTTTAAGCGCCTCGCTTTCCTTTCTGTGTTTTTCACCGAAATTGCGGTAAGTGCGCTCGTCGATTATGCCGATGACTTCTTCCGCGCTCTTGCCTTCCATGATAAGATCGAATTCTTCGGCGTATAAGGTTTCGCGCTCGATAAGCACGCGCACGAGCGTATCAAGTACGGCTCTGTTTTCGCGCACTATCTTAAGCGCAAGCTGATGCCCGTCCTCCACGAATTTGCGAACCTGCTCGTCGAGCTTCGACGCCGTTTCGTCGCTGTAGCTGTGACTCGAGCCGTAATCGCGACCGAGGAACACTTCCTTGTTTCCGCCGTAATATATCGGACCGGCTTCGCTCATACCCCATTCGGTGACCATTTTTTTCGCAAGCTCGGTCGCCTGGCGTATATCGCCCGACGCGCCCGCCGAAATGTCCTGAATCACCACTTCTTCCGCCGCGCGTCCGCCCATAGTCATGGCTATCTGCGCGGTAAGTTTTTTATAAGTGATATGGTTGTCGTCGTTGTCCGGACGGGACAGCGTGTATCCCGCCGCGTTCCCTCTCGGAATGATCGAAACTTCCTGCACGGGATCGCAATGCGGCGCAAGCATCTTGCCTACGATCGCGTGACCGCCCTCGTGATATGCGGTAATGCGCTTATCCACTTCGGTGACAAGCCGCGATTTTTTCTGAGGACCGAGAAGCACTTTATCAATCGCTTCGTAAATGTCCTCCATAATAATCTGCGTGCGGTTGTTTCTCGCGCAAAGGATTGCCGCTTCGTTGAGAAGATTGGCGATCTCCGCGCCGGTAAATCCCGATGTCATTCTCGCAAGGATCTGGAAATTGATGTCGGGGCTCATGGGCTTATTGCGCGAATGAACCTTGAATATGGCTTCCCTGCCGCGAACGTCGGGGATCTGGACGTATATCTGTCTGTCGAATCTGCCCGGACGCATGAGCGCGGGATCGAGTATGTCGGCACGGTTCGTAGCCGCCATTACGATGATCGACTCGGTGCTCTCGAAGCCGTCCATCTGAACGAGGAGCTGATTTAACGTCTGCTCGCGCTCGTCGTGACCGCCGCCGAGACCTGCGCCGCGCTGACGTCCGACGGCGTCTATTTCGTCAATGAATATGATGCAGGGCTGACTCTTTTTCGCCTGCGCGAACAGGTCGCGCACGCGGCTCGCACCCACGCCGACGTACATTTCGACGAAGTCCGAACCCGAGATCGAGAAGAAAGGCACGTTCGCCTCGCCCGCAACGGCTTTCGCGAACAACGTCTTGCCCGTGCCGGGAGGTCCGACGAGAAGCACGCCGCGAGGCACTCTCGCGCCGACTCCGGCGAATTTGCCCGGGGTCTTGAGGAAATCGACGATTTCCGCAAGCTCCTCTTTTTCCTCCTCCGCGCCTGCGACGTCGGTAAAGCGGACTTTGAGCGAAGACTGCACGTTCGCTTTCGATTTACCGAAATCGTTTGCGACTCCGCCGCCCCCGCGCATCGAGCGGAACACCATGACCATGAATATGATCATGACGATGAGCATCATTGCCGGGAAAACGTAGTCCATTATCGAAACGCCGTATGGATTGGGCTTCTGATAATCGATCCTGAACCCGTCCTTAGCCCACGCGGCGTAACCGTCGTCTATAAGAATGTTATATTCGCTGAGCGTTTCGGAAACAAACGCTTTCCATTCGTTTTCGATCGCCGCCGCGTCCGCGCCTTCGGCTTTTGCCCGCTCGGCGAGATTTTTCGCGAGCTCGACGCTGACGTTATAGCGGTCGATGACCGACGTTTCGGTCGCGATCGATTCGGTAAGTCCGAATATAACGACGTAACGTTTGTTATTCGAACTGAACGAACATTCCGAAGTGTTGATCTGAACCTGACCGTTGTCTATGTTGTGCCCGTAAAGATAGTCGTGGAACTCGGGTACGCTTATCGTCGTCGAACGATTGACGGACACGAGAATAATCGCCACGATACCTATTATCGCAACGAACACAAGTAAAGCTATGAGTCCTTTGGTGCTTGATTTCAATATAGTTCTCCGAATTTGCTATGCTATAGTATTATAACACAGGATCTGAAAAAATTACAAGTGTTTTTACCGCATTTTTGCCGCATACTGCCATTTTAAGGAAATTATACGGTTTCGGGGTACTCGACGCTCTCGAGATACAGCCCTTCGGGCGGCGCAATATCCGGAACGAGCCGTCTGTCGCCGCTTCCGAGCGCATTTTCGATCTCCGATTTTCCGCCCCTGCCTATTCTTATGAGCGCGCCCGCCATTATGCGCACGGTATTGTATAAAAACCCGTTGCCCGTGACGCGGAACACGACCGAACCGTTCTCCTCGGTCACGCCAGCCGCATAAATCTCGCGGACGGTGGTTTTAGCCGAGGATCCGCTCGACATAAACGCCCTGAAATCGTGCGCGCCGACGAACAGCCGCGCGGCTTCGTCCATTTTTTTTACGTCCGCATTTCCGATAAAAGTTTCGCGCGTGCGACGGAGCGGATTTTCCGTTTCGCCGACGTACATACGG
Organism: uncultured Clostridia bacterium; assembly: GCA_947385185.1. GTDB lineage: Bacteria > Bacillota > Clostridia > Christensenellales > Pumilibacteraceae > Protoclostridium. The sequence goes on along the minus strand of CANDJX010000010.1, from coordinate 16,696 downwards.
TACGCGTAAGTTTTGCGTTTCGCGCTCTTTCTCGCGTCGAACGAGTCGGGCGCGACCTCGCAAGCCGTAACGCGTATGTCGCAGGGCAGCCAATGATTGATCGCGGCGACGTAGCGAACGGTCGGAAGCGGTTTATCCGAATCGAAATGCGCGACCTGACCGAGCGCGTGCACGCCTTCGTCGGTGCGTCCCGAAGCGGTGACTACGGTCGGCGCGCCCGTAACGCGCGACACGGCGTCCTCCACCGCCGCCTGCACGGTCATACGTTCGTGCGGTTGTTTCTGCCAGCCGTGATACCTCCCGCCGTCATATTGTAACGTCAGCTTATAACGCATTTTACCCTACCCGTATTAAACGATCATTAAATTCCGCAAAATTACTATATTACCGCAAACTCCGCAACCCAGCTCCAGCCCCACCAGTTGTACGCAAAGACCAGAACGGCGAAAAGCAGCGCCGCGGAAAACAGATAAGCCAGAATATCCGGAACGCGGTATTTCATTACTTTCATTTTCGTTCTGCCTTTCGCGCCGTGGTAGCAACGCGAGTCGATGGCGTCCGCAAGCTCGTAAGCGCGCTTGAGCGAACATATGAACATCGGAATAAGCACGGGAAGGAGCGCCGCCGCGCGCTTGAAAATATTGCCGTGATCGAAGCACGCCCCGCGCGCTTTCTGCGCGTTCATGATTTTTTCCGTTTCTTCCATGATCGTCGGTATGAGCCGAAGCGTCAGCGACATCATCATAGCAAGTTCGTGAATGGGCAGCCTGAGGAGTTTGAGCGGCGACAAAAGATGCTCGATGGCGGCGGTCAGATCCATAGGCGTAGTCGTGAACGTCAGAAGCGACGGACCGAGAACGAGCAAAAACAGTCTGCACGCAAGTCTGCCCGCGTTTATAAGCCCGCTTCCGCATATAACGAACGGACCGAATTCGATATAATATCCGTATGCGGCTTCCTCGGCTTCCGGCCCCATGCCTCTGTTGAAAAGCAGCGTGAAAACAAACGTGAATACGACCAGGAAAAAAATAACCTTAACGCTCGACAGAACTTTACGGAGCGGCACACGCGACAAAAGTATCACGCCCAGGAGCGCGACCGCCACAACGCCGTAGACCACGAACGTATCGACGAAAAAGATCGTTACTATATACGTTATGGTAATGATCAGTTTTGCGCGCGCGTCAAGGCGGTGTATCGGCGATTCCACCGGATAAACTTGTCCGAAACTTATATCTTTCATTCTGCGTTGTTTTTTATGTTTTTTGCGTATGCGATCAGTTGCGATTCGAGCCCGGCTTCGGTCAGTGTCGAAGGATCGACGTTTACGCCAGATTCCGCAAGGTATGCGGCGAGTTCGGTCACCGTGGGAAGCTCGAGCCCGAGCGATTTTATAAGCTCGCGCTCGGCGAACAGTTTGTCAGGCGTAAACACGCCCATTACCTTACCTTCTTCGAATACGGCGACTTTATTGCAGTATTCGGCGACTTCGTCCATATTGTGCGAAACCATGACGACGGTCGGACACGTACGTTTCACGGCGCGGATAAGTTCGAGTATATCTTTCTTACCCTTCGGATCGAGCCCCGCCGTAGGTTCGTCGAGGATGAGAAGCTCGGGACGCATGACTATTACGCCCGCTATCGCCACTCTGCGCTTTTGTCCGCCCGAAAGGTCGAACGGCGAACGCATCGCAACGTCGTCGTAATCGAGCCCTACGCGCTCGATCGCTTCATGCACGCGGACGTTGATTTCGTCTTTGTCCACGCCGAGATTTTTCGCGCCGTAAGCCACGTCCTCGGCGACGGTATCCGCAAAAAGCTGATATTCGGGGTATTGAAACACCATTCCAACCTTTTCTCGGAGTTTTTTAAGGTCGGGTTTTTTTGCCGTAAGATCTATTCCGCACACGTTGAGCACTGCGTTTTCGTTTATTCTCGGCTTGGTCTGTACTCTCGTCAATGCGTTGAGATGGTTTATAAGCGTAGACTTGCCGCTCCCGGTATGCCCTATAATCCCGAAAAAATCCCCGTCCTCCACGTCAAGCGTAACGCCGTCGAGCGCGCGTTTTTCAAACGGCGATTTCGGATTGTAAATATAACTCAGATTTTTTATTTCAACCGACATAACGCCTCCTTAAGTTCTTCGGCGGAAATTACGTCTTTGTCGATTGCGATACCGTTCCGTCTGAGCGTATGCGCAACGCGTGCGGGAAGCGGAGCGTCGAGTCCGAACGACCTCAACCTTTCCACGTCCGAAAGAGCGCTGCGCGACGGCTCGTCGATGACTATGCGACCGCGGTCGAGCGCAATCACTCTGTCCGCGCGCGCCGCTTCCTCGGGAAAATGCGTTATCATTATTACCGTCATGTCCTCGCTCGAGCGTATGCGCTCTACGGTATCCATTACTTCTTTCTTTCCGCGCGGGTCGAGCATAGCCGTAGCCTCGTCGAGCACGAGCACTTTCGGCTTGATCGCAAGCACTCCGGCGATGGCTATACGCTGTTTCTGTCCGCCGGACAGACGAAAAGGCGTGCCCTTACGATGTTCTTTCATTCCCACGCATTCGAGCGCCCAGTCCACGCGCCGATCGATCTCGGCGGGTTCTATCCCGAGATTTTCGGGTCCGAAAGCGATGTCGTCCTCGATAATCGTCGCCACCATCTGATTGTCCGGGTTCTGGAACACGACGCCGACCGTCGAGCGCACGTCGAAAGTAAACGCGCGATCGGCGGTATCGAAACCGCGCACCGTAACAAGCCCTTTCGTAGGCTTATAAAGCCCGTTCAGAAGCCGCGCAAGCGTGGATTTACCGCTGCCGTTCGACCCGACGAGGGCGATAAATTCGCCTTCGTTAACGTCGAAAGAAACGTTGTCGATCGCCACAACCTCGTCCTCGAGTCCCTCGTTATATGCGTATGTCAGATTTTTAACCGAAATTATGCTCATTGTTTTTCAATTGCCGCCGGGAGCGTTGCTTTCGCGCAGATACGCGCCGAAAATAAGTTTGCATATCCATTCGAAAAACGAATCCTTTTCGAGCAGTACGTCCACGCGCCCGACGAGTTCGTCCGCCGTAACGTCGCCTATATCCCCGTACCGCGAATCTTTGGAATTGTTGCGGTTGTCGCCGAGCGCGAATATGCACCCGTCCGGAACGGTATAATCGACTTCGAGCGGAATGCGAACGCCGACGCGCGCCCAATAAACCGGTTCCATTTTTTCGCGGATATTTTCGTCCGCCTGTTTCTCGCCGTTTACGTAAAGATTGATAATTCTCTTTCCGTCCTCGATTTCGGGTACGAAACGCACGGTATCTCCGCCGAGCGCGACGGCGCGCTTTATATACTGCGTCGTTGCGCCGTCCGTCGTTTTTGCAAAAATTATTATATCCCCGCGTTCGATAGTCGCGTGACTGCGTTCTACGAGCACGTACTGACCGTCGGACAGCGTATCGCTCATGCTCGTGCCGTTGACGCGGCAGAGCGCGAACGCAGACGTTATGCAGACAATGCCGATCAGGATAAACAAGACCAGCGCAAGGAGTACGTTCACTATCATTCCGTACCAGGGCGATACGGTATCGTTACGCCCGAGCAATCTGTCGCCGAATTCCATAAGCCGCTCCTTATACCCACAATACGGACGCCACGCCGATCGGCGCGTCGCTGTCTATGCGCAGATTGACCACGCGTTCCCAATCGGTCAAAATTCCGAAGGAAGATTTGAAATCAGTGACCTGCAACGTAAGTTTTTTCCAATTGTCCGACGAACAAAGCCTGATTTTATAACGGTATTCCGTATATTTCGTTTTATCGTCCGTTTTATCGCCGCCGCACGCGGTAAGCGTAAAAGTCACGTCCTGATCGGTCCCGGAATATATCATGATCTGAAGAAGCTGCGACCCCGCGCCGTGATATACCGCGTCGCCTATCTTGAAAGTGGACAGCGTACCGAGTTTACTCGAAACGCCGTGTATTCCGAACGGACCCTTCATCATGCACAGCGTACCGCGGCGAACGAGCGGCGAAAACACGACCCAGTCGTCCACGCCCATATCGTTGTCGTATACAAGCCTGTTCGTATGGATCGGCGTTTCCGCCACGCCGAGCATAGCCGGCACTTTGGTGATTATGGGCGAACTGAACGAAAAGCCATTGCCGTCCGACGTCGTCGCGTTCACGAAGGCGCTCAGCGGCTGCCTGGAATAATATACGTCCACGGCGGCGGTATATTCGCCGTCGCCGGTTTTTTCGACTTTTGCCCGTCGCCAGTTGCGGAGCGCGCCTCCGCTCCCGCCCTGCGAAACGAACAGATCTATATCGTCGTACCCGATCGGAGCTTTTACGGTAAACTTAAGACGGTGATCTTCGCAGCGCATGGAAAGTTCGGGCGCGGCGGGTACGTTGCCGTCGCCTTTTAAGTACGACGACAGCCACAGCGAAATATTGCCGCGCTGTTTGAGCCCGATCGTATGACTGACGCGCTCGCTTATCGTAAGCCGCGACCCTGACGAGGACGGCATGAGTTCAAACGCCGTGCTCATGGAATCCGTCGATCCGTCCTGTTCGTTGGACGACAGCACGGTCAGAAGCGGAACTTTCACCATAGGCGCATACGCTTCTTCGGCAAACGATACTTTATATCGCAAATAGTCCTGTCCTTCCGATTCAAGCGGTTTTTGCCCGGACGAAAACATAGACACGGCGCAGCGCAAACGCTGGTCGACGCCCGCCGCCTTCATGACCGCGGACGAAGAAACGCCTTCGCCTACGACCGCGATACGCGTTTCGTCCACTTCGTCGAGCCCCGACGCAAAAGTAACAGTGCGCATTACGGTTTCCGCCCACGTGATCCAGCAGTTGAACCGCATATCTTCGGGCACTTCGGTCAGTCGGTCGGGGACGAAATTCGCATACGACATGGAGCGCGGATAGATCGTATAATTCGGATCGTCGTCGCGCTCGCCCGCATAGTCGGGAACGATTGCGTTGTACCCCGCGTCGAGGATTTCGGACACGTCTACCTGTCCGACCTCTTTATGCACGTCGGGCACGTAAACGATCGCGGGTAAAGTCGCGCCGACGCGAAGAACGCAACGCACGTACACGCGCGCCACGCCGTCCGTAGTCGTCGAACCGTTGAAACGCGCGGTAAGATACCGCAGACCGTCTGCGGTTTTGTCGGACAGTATGCTTACGTTTAACGCGAGCGCCGCGGGGTCGTAACCCTTCCATATCATTTGCGGAGTAAGTATTTCCATGTTTCGGTTTATAATTTTACTACTTTATGGGGCGGTATGTCAAGTCTATTGCGCCCTTTGCGCGTCTGCGACCGACTTATGATTGACTTACGCCGCGATTTATGATAATATATAAACAAATGGAAAACTTCATCGACGAAATTCTCGATTATTCTCTGCCCAAACTGCGCGTCGAATACGGCGGTTTTACTTTTCCGCGCTCGTTTATCGCCGACCAGCTCGTGCGTATACTCGAAAGATACAGAGCGAAGCTCGTCGCGAGCGGCATAAACCCCGCCCTTTACGGCGCGCCCGCTCCGGACATCGTCAAGTATATCTGCGGCTATCACTTCGCATATTCGGCGCATATGACGGACGCCGAGCGTATCAGACTCACCGCGGATCAGTCTTACCGCGACGCGCTCGTATTCAACGTCACCGAAGAACTTTTCATTCTCGAAAACATAAAGACGTCGGCGGTGCGCATAGTCAACGAATACAACCCCGTATACTGCCGCTTCAACATTCTGCTCGATTATATGCTCAACATCGGGATCAAAGACCCCAAACGCAATAAAGACCATACAGTCATGGCGGTAATGAAGCTGTTCGAAAACGCGTTTCTCAAACTCAAAGGCATTATGACTCTTATCGCCCGCGGTCTGGAAAAGGAAGCGATCATAGTATGGCGGAGCCTGCACGAACTCGAATGCGTTATAGCCGTGCTGTGCAAATACGACCGTTCCGTCGTCGAGGAGTTCGAAACTTTCGACCGCTTCAGCGAAAAGCGCGATAATATGGACGAAGCGACTCAAGCCGAATACGACGAAAAAATCAAGAAATTCGGTATCAACCTCAAAAACAACAACGAAGTGGATCACTTCGAGAACTACGGCTGGCTCGGCGCGATAGAGGGTCTCGAACCGACGAAATGGAACCTCAATTTCCGTTTCCTCGAAGATTTGGCGGGGCTCGCAGAAAAATATAAGGAATATCAGGTCGCGTGCGACGCTTCGCACATGAACGCCAAAATTCTCAAATGGAACAAGCAGCGAGTGCTCGATTTCGTAGTCAAACGCTGCTTCAACTCCAACCTGTTCATCATTTCGAATTATACCAAATTCCTCGAAACGAACGGTCGCCGTCCCAATCACAACATAATAGGCAAAATGATCGGCAATCTGAAACAAATTATCGACATATTTTTGCCGATGCAGTAAATCGATAAATTATATAAGACGAACGCAAAAACACCCGGAAAGTTTATCCCGGGTGTTTTTATTTTACATCACAGCCGTTTCAGGAGTCCCATAACGGCGGCAATCGATTTATTCGACGCTTCGGTCACAAAGTCGTAAAACTCGTCGGCGGAACAGCCGTCGGACACCGTTTTTATGCACGCGAACGGCACGCCGAGCCGCGCGCAGATATGCGCGGACGCTCCCGACTCCATATCCACCGCGCCGACGTTCGGGAAATCGGTCAGTATTCGGTCGGTCTGTCCTTTCGACCTTATGAACTGCTCCCCCGTCGCCATAACCGTACGCACGCCGTCAGTGGCTTCGGCAAGAACGTCCGACAGCGCGCTGTCTGCGGCGATTTCGACGCAATCGAGCACGTCGAGATGTCCGTGCGGCAGACCGTCTATATCCACGTCGTGCTGAATGAACGAAGTCGGTACGACGCTCGACATCGGCTTGATTCCTATGCCGCCGCACACGCCCGTCATGACTATACCGTCCACGCCGAATACGAGCGCGAGCGCGCTCGTGACGAACGCCGCGTTTACTTTACCGACGCCGCATTTGACGACGACGGCTTTCTTATTGCACAGCGTCCCCTCGTAAAACGTCGAGCCGCCTATTTCGGTGGTCTGAACCCCGCTCATTTCATTCACAAGCCCGTCCGCTTCGACGGACAGCGCGCCTATTATTCCTATTTTATCGAATTTTGTCATATTTTCTCTCCGCTCGTAGTTTTATGATTATAACATAAATTTCATCGCAAAGCAATCTTTTACGCATACAAGCGCATTCCGAAGCAAACAAAAAGACGCGGACTTACGCAGTCTGCGCCTTTTCGTAATATTTTCGGTTTACTCCCGAACGTCCGACGCTTCGGATTCCGTAACGTCCGCGATCTCGCCGTCTGCAATCTCGCCGTCTACGGCTGCGCTGTCCTCGGTTTCGACGGGAACGGACTGTTTCTTCTCGACCGGCATGATATTGCGGTATTCTTTCATACCCGTGCCGGCAGGAATAAGTTTGCCGATGATGACGTTCTCTTTCAGACCGCGGAGCGGATCGCGCTTGTTCTTGATAGCCGCTTCGGTAAGCACTCTTGCGGTTTCCTGGAAGGACGCCGCGGACAGGAACGAATCGGTGGCAAGCGCGGCTTTGGTAATACCGAGAAGCGTCGGCTTAGCCTGCGCGGGTACGCCGCCCGCTTCGATCGTCTTGGTGTTCGCTTCCATGAACTCGCTTATGTCTACCATAATGCCGGGGAGCAGATCGGTCGTGCCGCTCGATTCCACTCTTACTTTCTTGAGCATCTGGCGCACGATGGTTTCGATATGTTTGTCGTTTATCTTGACGCCCTGGCTGCGGTAAACGGTCTGCACTTCCTTGAGCAGATATTCCTGAACGGCGTTCTTGTTCTTGGTCGCAAGAATATCGTGAGGGTTGATCGGACCTTCGGTGAGCGGATCTCCGGCAAGTATCCTCGCGCCGTTCCTGATGGCGGGCTTGAGCTTAGCCGCATACGGAATGGAGTACGAAGTTTCCTTTCCGTCGTCGGCGGTAACGATAACGTCGCGCCGTCCGTTTTCCTCTTTGATCCTGATGATTCCGTCGGTGGCGGAAACGGTCGCAACACCCTTGGGCTTGCGTGCTTCGAACAATTCTTCGACGCGCGGCAGACCCTGCGTAATATCGTCCGCAGCCGCAACGCCGCCGCTGTGGAAGGTACGCATCGTAAGCTGTGTGCCCGGCTCGCCGATCGACTGCGCGGCGATTATTCCGACTGCCTCGCCGATTCTGATAGGCGACCCGTTCGACATATCCTTGCCGTAGCACTTCGCGCACATTCCGTGGCGCGAACGGCAAGTGAGCGCGGTTCTGATCGAAACCGCGGCAATGCCCGCTTCGACGATTTCTTTCGCCTTGTCCTCGCTTATCATCTCGTTTACGCCCACGATAAGTTCGCCGGTGACGGGATTTTTGACGTCCTCCGCAGTGTAGCGTCCGCAAAGTCTGTCCTCGAGGCTTTCTATAAGCGAACCTATCACGCGCACTTCCTTGAGTCCGCACGACATGATCTCTTTCGCCTTGGCTTCGGTAATCTTGCCGTTTGCCTGCACGATGAGCTTGCCCGTCTTGGGATTGACGAGTTCGTCAACCGTGTACTTGGGCGCTTTCTTATCGAATATAAGGCTGTACGCGACGTCCTTTTCCTCTTTGGTCTTGACGTCGAGTTCGACGGTCGAAGGATTGCCCTCGACGATCGCATACGTTTTGATCCCCTTGGGAGGAATGCCCTCGCAGCAGTCGTCCTCCATGACGATAACGTCCTGCGCGACGTCGACGAGTCGTCTGGTCAGATAACCCGAGTCCGCCGTCTTGAGCGCGGTGTCGGCAAGACCTTTACGTCCGCCGTGGCTCGCAATGAAGTATTCGAGAACGGAAAGTCCTTCGCGGAAATTACTCTTGACGGGGACTTCGAGCGTCTTACCCTGCGGGTTGACCATCGGTCCGCGCCAACCTGCGAGCTGTATCATCTGCGTGATCGAGCCGCGGGCGCCGGAATTCGCCATCATTGCGATGGGGTTGAACGTCGTAAAGCTCTTTTTGAGCACGTCGGACATTCTCTTGTTTATATCCTTCCATACGGCGATGACTTTGGTATATCTTTCTTCGTCGGTAAGGAATCCGTCGTTGAACAGATTCTCGATCTCGATGACCTTGGCGTCGCCTTCGGCGATGAGCGCTTTTTTCTCGGGCGGAATGTGCATATCGAACACCGAAGTAGTTATCGCTCCGATAGTCGAATACTTATAGCCGAGCGCTTTGATATTATCGAGCACCTTGCTCGTTTCGGTAGCGCCCTTACGTTTGAACGTAACGTCCACTATATCGCCGAGCACGCCCTTATCGACAACGCGGTCGATCTCGAGTTTGAACATATCGTCCTCGGTTTCGCGCGGAACGAACCCGAGATCCTGCGGTATGGCTTCGTTGAATATGATCTTTCCGACGGTGGTATCGACGAGCTTATGCTTCATTTCGCCGTTGATCTCGCGGAACAGGCGCACTTTGATACGCGACTGAAGTTCGATCTCGCCGTTCTGATACGCCATTTTCGCCTCGTCGGTATCGGCAAACACTTTGAATTCGCCCTTCGCGCCCGGACGCTCGATCGTCAGATAATACACGCCCATGACCATATCCTGCGAAGGCGTGCAGACGGGACGACCGTCCGACAGCTTAAGGATATTGTTCGACGCGAGCATAAGGAATCTCGCCTCCGCCTGCGCTTCGAGCGAAAGGGGTACGTGCACCGCCATCTGGTCGCCGTCGAAGTCGGCGTTGAACGCGCCGCACGCAAGCGGGTGGAGCTTGATCGCCCTGCCCTCTACGAGCACCGGCTCGAACGCCTGTATGCCGAGGCGGTGGAGCGTCGGCGCACGGTTAAGGAGTACGGGGTGGTCTTTAATGACCTTTTCGAGTACTCCCCACACGCTCTTGTCCGCGCGGTCTACCACGCGCTTCGCGCTCTTTATATTATGCGCCTTGCCCTCTTTTACGAGCTGTTCCATGACGAACGGGCGGAAAAGCTCGAGCGCCATTTCTTTGGGCAGACCGCACTGATACATCTTGAGCTCGGGACCTACGACGATAACCGAACGACCGGAATAGTCTACGCGCTTACCGAGGAGGTTCTGACGGAAACGCCCCTGCTTGCCGCGGAGAAGTCCGGACAGGCTCTTGAGTTCCCTGTTGCCCGCGCCCGAAACCGCTTTGCCGCGACGACCGTTATCTATAAGAGCATCCACGGCTTCCTGAAGCATACGCTTTTCGTTGCGGACGATGATGTCCGGAGCGCTGAGCTCCATGAGTTTTTTAAGACGGTTGTTACGGTTGATTACGCGACGGTAAAGATCGTTGAGGTCGCTGACCGCGAATCTGCCGCCGTCGAGCTGTACCATGGGACGGAGATCGGGCGGGATTACGGGCAGAACGTCCATGACCATCCAGGTCGGATCGTTGCCGCTGCGACGGAACGAATCGAGAATGTCGAGACGCTTTATCGCTTTGAGTTTTTTCTGACCCGTGGAGTTATCCACAATGTCTTTCATTTTCTTGTATTCTTCTTCGACGTTGATGTCGGAAAGAAGTTTCTTGACCGCTTCCGCGCCCATTCCTACTTTGAACGCTTTTTCGCCGTACTGTTCCTGAGCTTCGGCAAGCTGAGCGTCGGTAAGGATCTGCTTATACTCGAGCGGAGTGTCGCCCGGATCGGTAACTATGAAGTTGACGAAATATACGACCTGTTCGAGCGCTTTGGGCGTCATATCGAGCATGAGTCCTATTCTTCCGGGCACGCCCTTGAAGTACCAGATATGCGTCACGGGAGCGGCGAGCTCTATATGACCCATTCTTTCGCGGCGCACCTTGGATTTCGTTACCTCGACGCCGCACTTATCGCACACGATACCCTTATAGCGGATACGCTTGTACTTGCCGCAATGGCATTCGTAATCCCTGTACGGTCCGAAGATGCGTTCGCAATAAAGACCGTCGCGTTCGGGTTTCTGCGTTCTGTAATTGATCGTTTCGGGCTTGGTGACCTCGCCGTGCGACCATTCGCGGATCTTATTCGGTCCGGCTATGGCTATTTCGAGCGAATCGCAACTGTTAAGTTCGAACATTGTTACTTGCCCTCCTTGTTATCGTTATCTCCGACGAGCAAGTCGTCGAGATCGGAAAGATCGTCGTCATCGAGCGCGCGATCGGCGAACTTATCCTCAAACGGAGCTTCGTCCTCGTCCTCGAACAGCGAGTTCGTATCGAACTCGGGAAGATCGCTTTCGTCGTCCTCGTCGTCGAGCAATTCGTCGTCGTCCTCGTCGTCGAGCTTGATGTCTGCGAACGCGTCGAGGTCGATCTCCTCCTCGAGCACGAGTTTGCCGTTCTCGAAGTGTTTGGTTTTCTTGGTCGGAACTTCGAACGATTCATCCTCGTCCTCGGTAATGTCTTTGATCGAAATTTCTTTCTGATCTTCGTTGAGTATCTTTATGTCCAAACCGAGCGACTGAAGTTCTTTTATAAGGACTTTGAACGACTCGGGCACGCCGGGTTCGGAAACGTTGACGCCCTTTACGATCGATTCGTAAGTCTTTACTCTGCCCACGATGTCGTCCGACTTGACCGTCATGATCTCCTGCAGTATATTCGCCGCGCCGTAAGCGTACAACGCCCAGACTTCCATTTCGCCGAAACGCTGTCCGCCGAACTGAGCTTTACCGCCGAGAGGCTGCTGCGTAACGAGCGCGTAAGGTCCGATCGAACGCGCGTGCATCTTGTCGTCGACGAGGTGAATGAGTTTGAGCATATACATGTATCCGACGGTCGTGCGATTTTCGAACGGTTCGCCCGTGCGTCCGTCATACATCTGTATCTTTCCGTCTACGTTGCCTTCGGCATTGACGTATCCGTTTTCTCTGAGCAATTTTTCGATGTCGCTCTCGAGCGCGGAGTCGAATACGGGAGTGGCGACCTTCCAACCCAACGCTTTCGCGACCAGACCGAGGTGCACTTCGAGCACCTGACCGATGTTCATACGCGAAGGCACGCCGAGCGGGTTGAGCACGATCTGAAGGCGCGTGCCGTCCGCCATGAAAGGCATATCCTCTTCGGGAAGCACTCTCGAAATGACGCCCTTGTTGCCGTGACGACCCGCCATCTTGTCGCCGACGCCTATCTTACGTTTCTGTGCGATATATACGCGGACGACTTTGTTTACGCCCGGACTCATCTCGTCCTTGTTCGCTCTCGTGAACACCTTGACGTCGACGACGATACCGCCCTCGCCGTGCGGAACTTTGAGCGACGTATCGCGGACTTCGTGCGACTTCTCGCCGAATATCGCGCGCATAAGACGTTCTTCGGGAGTAAGATCGGTTTCGCCCTTCGGGGTGACCTTACCGACGAGAATGTCGCCGCTCGTGACTTCCGCACCGACGTATACTATGCCGTTCTCGTCGAGGTTCTTAAGAGCGTCCTCGCCGACGTTCGGTATATCGCGCGTGATCTCTTCTTCGCCGAGCTTGGTGTCGCGGGCTTCCATTTCGTATTCGGAAATATGAATGGACGTGAACACGTCGTCTTTGACTATCCTTTCGGAAATGAGGATCGCGTCCTCGTAGTTATAACCTTCCCACGTCATGAAACCGACGAGAATGTTACGACCGAGCGCGAGTTCGCCGTTTTCGGTCGAATGGCCGTCGGCAAGCACGTCGCCCTTCTTCACTTTCTGTCCCTTCGCGACTATAGGTTTCTGATTTATGCAGGTGCCCTGGTTGGACCCTTCGAATTTTTTGAGCTTGTACGTTCCGACCGTACCGTCGTCGTTGCGCACGCGCACGGTGTCCGCGTCGACGTATGAAACGACGCCGTCACGTTCGGCGATTACCATAACTCCCGAGTCGTAAGCTATCTTATGCTCGATACCCGTGCCTATCATGGGCGCTTCGGGTTTTAAGAGCGGAACCGCCTGTCGCTGCATATTCGATCCCATGAGCGCGCGGTTGGTATCGTCGTTCTCGAGGAACGGAATGAGCGACGTCGCGACCGAAACGAGCTGACGGGGAGAAACGTCCACATAGTCGATCTCCTCTCTGTTGAACTCGCGGATATCGTCGCGATAACGCGCAAGCACACGCTGTTTCTCGAACCAGCCGTCCGGACCGAGCGGTTCTTTCGCCTGCGCAACGATGTATCTGTCCTCGCGGTCGGCTGCGAGATATTCGACCTCGTCGGTCACTCTGCCTCCGATCACGTTGCCTTCCGCGTCGTATTTCTTTTCGACCTTGCGGTAAGGCGCTTCGATGAAGCCGTATTCGTTTATGATCGAATAGCCGGACAGCGACGAGATAAGACCGATGTTCTGGCCTTCGGGCGTTTCTATCGGGCACATTCTGCCGTAATGAGTGTAATGTACGTCGCGGACTTCGAACGTAGCGCGTTCGCGGTTCAAGCCTCCGGGACCGAGCGCGGACAGTTTGCGTTTGTGCGTAAGCTCGGAGATCGGGTTGGTTTCGTCCATGAACTGCGACAGCTGCGAAGATCCGAAGAACTCCTTGAGCGCAGCCGTTACGGGACGGATATTGATAAGCGTCTGCGGAGTAAGCTCGGCGTCCGACTGAATCTGCATTCTTTCGCGTACCACTCTTTCCAGACGCGCGATACCGACGCGGAACTGGTTCTGAAGCAATTCGCCCACGCTGCGCACGCGGCGGTTGCCGAGATGGTCGATGTTGTCGGTATATCCTATACCGTAATGCAGACCGATTATATAGTTTACCGTGGAAAGAATATCGTCTACGGTTATGTGCTTTTCCGCAAGAAGATCGGAGTGCTCGCGGCAAAGATTTGCGAGCATGATCTCGTCGCCGTCAGCCTGCGCGATAAGCTCTTTGAGCACGCCGTAAGAAACGTACTCGGTAATCCCGAGTTCTCTCGGATCGCCGTTGACGTAGCCGGCAAGGTCTACGTGACCGTTGCCCATGACGTAAAACGGTTCTTCCCTTCCCGCAACTTCGACGGCGACTTCGTTTATGCCGGCGTTCTGAATACGGAAAGCAACGTCCTCCGCAATCACTTCTCCGGCGGAAACGTAAAGTATGCCGTCGGCGTCCACGACGTCGCGAGCGGCGACAAGTCCGGTAATGCGGCTTGCGATAGAAAGTTTTTTATTGAGTTTGTACCTGCCTACGCGCGTTAAATCGTACTTTCTTCTGTCGAAGAAAAGCGACTTGACGTACGAATGTATGGAATCGAGGTTGGGAATCTCGCCGGGACGGAGTTTTTTATTCAGTTCCAGCAGTCCCTCGTCGTTCGTATGCGCGGTATCCTTCTCACACGTAAGAGCGATAATAGGCTCGTTATGGAAGATCGCGTTGATCTGCTCGTCCGTACCGAAATCGCCGGTTGTAACCGCGGAAAGAGCGCGGATAAGCGTCGTGATGGGCACCTTTCTCTGACGATCGACGTGAACGGCAAGCGTTCCCGCGGGCTCCATTTCGTATTCGAGCCACGCGCCGCGCGACGGAATGGACTGCGCGGTATAATAAACCTTACCCGTTTTCTGGTCCTTCGTTTCGTCCGAGAAATAAACTCCGGGACTGCGCACGAGCTGCGATACGATAACGCGCTCCGCGCCGTTGATGATGAACGAACCGTTCGGCGTCATCTTGGGAAGATCGCCCATGAAAACTTCCTGTTCGGTCATCTGTCCGCTCTCTTTGTAAACAAGACGGACTTTGACTTTCAAAGGGGTCGCATAGGTTGCGTCGCGGTCTTTACACTCTTTCTCGGTGTACTTGGGCTTGTCTTCGATGTGATGCTCGAGGAAATGAAGTTCGATCCTGCCCGAGAAGTCGGTTATAGGCGAGAAATCCTTGAAAACTTCGCCGATACCCGTTTCGAGGAAATCGCGGTACGATTTCTTCTGCACTTCGATAAGATTGGGCATATCGATGACTTCGTCGACCTGCGCAAAACTGCGGCGTTCGGTGTTACCGTATTTTACAGTACGGATGCGTCTTTCGGCCATATTACTCCTTTTCGCGCCGCGCGTTACGGAACAAATCCACTGCGGCGCCAAGATATATTTTCCTGATAATTGAATAATAAAAGATAGCGAAACCGGGCATGAATACAAAAATAACCCATGGGGCGCGTTTTCTTTAAGCGTCCCTCGGGAAATTCAGGTAATTAAATTTGCGCTTCGGTCTTTTTCAGCAATGTCCGGATCCCATCGCGGAGATTTTTACCGCTCGAAATTGCTCTTTCATGCTAACATAAAACCGAAAAGGGCAAATTTATCAGTCTATCCTTTATAGTATAGCATAATAACACATCAAAGGGCTTTTGTCAAGCGGTTCGGACAAGTTTTTTGTAAAATCAAGGAAATATTTCGGAAAAATCCAAATTTACAATTTAATTTTCTTTTTTCATTTTCGAACCGAGTAATTTCTCGGCAGCCGTCAGGCTCTGCAAAAAATCTTTTTCGACTGCGGTCAATTCATCAGGCTCTTTACTTTTGTATTTCAGGTATTCGGCTTCCGCTTTCGCTTGCGCTTCGATTTTACTTACCGTGCCCGCCGATTGAAGAACGTCGTTCCTCGTCATAATTAAAAAGTCGTCGATCTGTACGATCCAATCTTTCATCTTCATTCTTTCGCCGCGCATTGCTTTAATTTCAGCCAAATCGAGATATGCCGAAACCAATCGGTTCAAAATGCCGAGTTCATTCTCGGTCAAATAATTTTTGGCAATATCAACATCGCTTTTCACCGGTCTTGTGCCTTTGAAAGTCATAAGTCCCATAAAAGGTTTTTCGCTGTCGGCGCGCTCGTAAATGAGTTCGCTTGCCGTATGACCGTGTGCAGCCCAGTGCATTTTGTTTTGAATCACGGCGAATAACCTTTGAGCTTCGGAGCTTTGAGGATCATAGTCTTCGCTTGTGGCGAACAAATCCAGCACTTGCCTATAAAACACTTTTTCTGACGAGCGTATATCGCGAATGCGTTCCAAAAGTTCCTTAAAATAAACGCCTCCGCCGGCTTGTTTCAATAAACGATCATTTATTGAAAAGCCTTTGCGCAAATATTCTTTTAATATGCCGTTCGCCCATATACGAAATTGAGTACCGCGAATAGATTTTACACGATAGCCCACGGAAATTATAACATCAAGACTGTAATAAGTTACGGGTTTATCGACATTTGCAATGTGCATAATTTGCACATTGCTCTTTTCGTCAAGTTCCCCTTCTTTGAAAATATTCCTGATGTGTTTTGTAATAACAGAGCGATCGCGTTGGAATAACTCCGCCATTTGAGCTTGAGTAAGCCACGCATTATCCTCATCGAATTCCACTTCGATTGCGGTTTTACCATCTTCTGTTCGATACATTATTAAGTCGGACATATTATTCGTAATTCTCGACCGCAGTCATAAACCGCGATTAAGAATTGTCTCCTCAATTAAGAATTCGGATTATATCTTTGCAATGCGACGGCTGACGAACTATCGCAAGCTACGATGAATGTTTGCGCGGCTTAGAAGCAAGCGAGAGCAGGAAGTCCGAGTTTTATCCGACGGGAATTTACAACCCCGTAAATGACCGAGAGATCGGAAGAGCACACGTCTGAACTCCAGTCACTTACAGGAAT
>CANDJX010000009.1 GCA_947385185.1 uncultured Clostridia bacterium | reverse complement strand
CGTTTCCTGCGCCGCCATTGCGCGCTCGATCGCCGCGACCTGCGCCGCCAACGCCTGTTGAGCGCTCTCCGCTTTCGCTTCGTGCTGTTCGTTTCTCAGTTTTTCTATTTCCGCTTTAAGTTCGGCTATTATATTACCGTCTACGGACGACTGCGCGGCGGGAGCCGTTTGC
Organism: uncultured Clostridia bacterium; assembly: GCA_947385185.1. Classification (GTDB taxonomy): domain Bacteria; phylum Bacillota; class Clostridia; order Christensenellales; family Pumilibacteraceae; genus Protoclostridium. The sequence continues at coordinate 21,507 of CANDJX010000009.1, read as the reverse complement.
ACCGTCTGTACGGGCATCTGCATCTGCGGCATGCCACCCATCATCATAGGCTGTTGCATCATCATGCGCATTTCGCGTTCCTGTCGACGTTCTTCGGCTTCTTCCTTTCTTCTGCGTTCCTCGCGTTCTTCGGCGCGTCTGCGTTCCTCAAGCTCTTCTTTTCTTCTGCGCTCCTCCGCTTCCGCTTCGAGTTTGGCTCGCTTCGCCGCTCTCCTCTTATGCCTTATCGCAAGCAAAATTATCAGCAACAATAACAGCAACGCGCCCAGCCCGATCGCAAACCATATCCAGTTCGCCGCAAAAAACGCCGTCACGTTGTCCCAGAACGTAGGCTCCCCGACGTAATCGTATTCTATCGCTCCGTTAAACAATTCCGCCGCTCTTGCGTCGAACTCGAAGTTCCCGCTCGTTATGCTTCCCTTGACGTAATAAGTCTTGCCTTTCTCGAGTCGGTCGGGACTTATTTCTTCACCGCACCCTTCGTCCGTATAATACTTATACTCCACTATCCCGTCGAAACTGCCCTTATAGCTGTCGCTCGACAGCGCTGGTAGTCCGCCGCTTACAGACGTCGCCGTTATTATTGCTTTTCCTATACTCCACGGCGCTCTCGCTTCACCGTAATCGAGCGTTACTTCTTCATTGAGCACATATGCATACGAAACCGCTTGCGGCGTTATTGCGATATTTTCCCATTCGTAATGCACGGTGTCGGTGAGTACGAACACTATATAATACGTCCCTGCGTCCGTGCCTTTTTCGCTCTTGGCTTCGACAATGCTCATATAGCGCTCGTCGTATTTATCGAAATCGCTTCCGCTCGGCAATATCTCCTCGCCCGTGTATTTAAGCGTTCCGTTATACGTGGGGATAAGCACCGTGCGCTTGCCTATACGCAGCGTCGCCGTCATGTCCTCGATCGCGCCGTAGTTCGGGTCGTTGTGACTGAACTTCGCCGTTACTTTGTATACTCCGATCTCAATCACGTCGCCCGCGGCTATTACCGTACCGTCCGCTTTTTCGTATACGTAAGTTACCGTCACTCCGTCCGGTATCGTCCCCGATACAGTTATGTTCTTAGCCGCGCCGTCATAGTCTTCCGTCACGTCGAAGAAGTCCACTCCGGTCAGAGGATACGCTATCCGGTTGATGTTCAGCGTAGCATATACGGGCGGCAATTGCTTGTAATTGTCGTTCGTATGCGAAGTCGTTATTTTTACGCGGTACTCGCCTACGTCTATCGGCGTACCCGTAACAGGCTCCCAGTTCCCGTTTTCGTTCTTCTTTTCATAGCTTACGGTATCTTCGGTCAAGGTCACGCCAGAGGGCAGACTGCCCGCGTCTATATGTATTTCGGGAACTTCCTCTCCGACGTCTATGTCGAAGTTAAGTCCGTCGCCCTCTCCGCTCCCGTCTGTGAACCGCACGTCACTCTCGTTTATCTCCGCTTTGTCTATCGTAAGTTCGAGCACTTCGTCGGGAATTTCCGCGTACTCGCTGTCCTCTCCCGAATATTCCACCGTTATGCGGTACTCGCCCGCATCCGTAAGATCGTCCGCAGTCACCGCTATCCAGTTCCCGCTTCCGTCCTTCTTCTCGTACCTCATCGTTCGCGTCACGCCGCTTACAACGTTCCCGTCCGCGTCCTTTATTTCTCCGCCGGGCGCGAATGTTACCTTACCTCCCGGCTCGTACGTAGCCGTATACTTCCCGTCGCTCCCTTTTTCCGCGCCGCTTGACGTTATCGTAACTCCGCTCGTATCGTACAGCTTCTTGTTCATTATTTCAAGCGTAGCCGTCTTGTCGGGTATCGCGTTATAGTTCGCGTCCGTATGCGTAAAGCGCGCTATGACCGTATACATACCGACAGCCTTTACGTCGCTTGCCGCTATTACGTTCCCGCTTCCGTCCTTATACTCGTAAGTTACCGTCACTCCGCTCGGCAACGTTCCCGCTATGCTATGACTCTTTGCCGCTCCGTCATAAGTGACCTGCTTGTTTACGAACGTTATTCCGCTCATATCGAACGTCGCTTTATCTATCGTAAGCGTCGCAGTCATATCGGGTATCGTATTGTAGTTCGCGGTATCGCCGGTGAAAGTTGCGGTCACGGTATAAGTCCCCGCATCCTTTACGTCGCTCGACGCAACAGGCGTTCCCCCTTTTTCGTACGCATAAGCTACGGTCACTCCCGTCGGCAGATTGCCCGTGATCGCAAGACTTTTCGCGCTTCCGTCGTAAGTCACGGTATCTCCGTTCAGGGCTATGCCCGTCATATTATACGTGCCTTTGTCCACGTTGACCGTAAACGTCGCCGTCTTTCCGCCGTAGGATACCGTCACGGTATTCGCGCCCGCGACGAGGTCCGCGTCCGTCTTGTCAAGCGTTACGTCCGATTTATTTATTACGTGCAATGTGCTGTAACAATCCCAGCTTCCGCGCACGGTAAGATTATTCATTACGTCGCTTACTTTGGTCGGATATGTCAGATTGGGCGTTGGCGCGGCATATGTCGCCACAAGATTATTCAACACGGCTCTGTTTACCGTCACCGTTATATTCGTGAAATGCGAATCTCCCGTTACGTCTTCCTGTATCATGAGCGTAGCCGTTCCGCCGGCGCTTGTCGCTATGTCCGAATATCCCGACACTATGGTGAACTGCGACGGAATGACCGCCGTGCTTCTTCCGTCCGTATAGTTTATCTTTACGTCAAGACTGTTCTTCACGTCGTCTTGAGTGAATATATCGTATATCTTGCCCGCATTCCCCGACTTCGGCAAAACCGATATTCCGCTTACGGTCGCTTGCTGATAAGTAAGCGTTTCTTTCCCCGCAGCGTTGTTATAATTCCCTTTATACGCGTCGTCGGGCACGAACGTCCAATCGTAATCATGCGTTCCTACGGCAGGCGTAGCCGAATCCCAGGATATGGTACCCGTCAAGCCGGACACGGTCGTAGTATACGACAGCGTCGGCAATCCCTCGGATACGTAAGTATTCGCAGTATACGTCGGCGCTATACTCGGCGTGGCTTTGTTTATGACGAAGTTCAGTTCGACCGGATTGGTCGTTCCGTCGTGCCATCTGTACCCAGCTTTCGGCGTGACTTTGACTATATGTCCGTCGGGATCCGCTTCATAAGTCGTAGTGCCGTCCTTGAGCTTTACATTCGTCTGTACGTTACCCGATATTGTCATGGTATCGTTATCGAAGCCCGTCGGCGCGTAAGTATGCGCGCTTCCGTTGTACGTGAACGTTGTCGACGGAGCAGTGGGCTTCGCAATACCCGAATCGGCGTCCGCCTTGGTAAGATTCAAATGCAATGCCGGGCGAATGGAAGAAGCGGTGCACGCGTCTATCCAATAACCCGCGACGGTATGCGACACACCGGAAGCATTCATAATGTAATATCCCGAGTATGAAGAATACCCGTTCGAACGAAGCATATAAGCCGCGCTGATCTGTCTTAAATCCGTATTGGTTTTCCAAATACCGTTGGCGCTGTCGGCGCAACCGAGCTCGGCTGCGCTCGGTATCCATATTTTATCATCCTTCCACCGCACATAAGTCGTAGTATCTACGACTGTATTCGTGTAATAGTTATATACCGAGTTTCCGCCTGAAAAATGGTCGTTTCCGACGCTGCCGAATGCATCGTTCGACGTATCGACGGGATAGTAAGGTGCGCCGATAATGCTATACGCGCTTTCGAATTCCTGGTATTTCGCTTCGGCAGGCGTCAGGATATAATCGCTTACGCCGCCGTTCGCGACGGTATTTACGAATTTCGCAAATTCCGCGCCGAGCGGCGTCGTGGCTGTCATCGCGGTAAGAGTGGCTACGGAGTCTGCATAACTTGCGACCGGCGACGTTCCGTCCGCACTGTTCAACAGCAAAGCGTTGCCGCTTATAAGCGAAGCGCGAACTTGGCTCGATCCGTAGCTATCCGAAGGATAAGTTCCGACGTTTTTATTACTCCAACTATTGAAGTTCGACGAATTGACGGCTTTGTCCTCAAGTATAAGCGTAAGTACTATGTCACCGTTTACTTCCGTAAGATATGTCGCCGCCCAATTCTTATCGCCGAACGTCAGAATAACGTTCGACCCGCTATTGTTGTTCCGAATGTCCGCGCTCGTCTTTGCGCCGCCGTTTATCCACGTTTTCAGATCGCTTAACGTTGTAATCGACGAACCGCCCAAAGCCGAGTATAGTTTCTTCATATTCTTCTGATCGAATTTTTTTACCGAATCGATCCAAATTTCGGATACGGGACTTGCACCCGTAGCGGCATACGCAATATCGCAATCGCTTATTCCGTCATACGAAAAAACCGCGCAAAGCGTTGCCGCCGCGCAGATCGATAACGTGATTATTGCAAGCAAAACAAGACGCAACACACTTGCGCCGTCTGCCGCTTTTACGGATTTATTACCCCCCCCCCGGATTATTTTGTATTCTTTCATACTCTTTCGCTCCTTCTTCGTTTTCGCAAAATTTATATGACTTTTCGCTTTTGTTCTTTTATTTTCGTTCATTTGTTATACTACTATTTGAACGAATTGTCAAGTGTTTTGACATTGCAGTCGCTTTTGCGGACTTTCGGCGACAATTTAATTTCAAACGCTTGACATTCATAATAAAAAAGATTATAGTATATCCACAATCAAGTGCGGGCATAATGTCCGTGGAAGCGTAGAATGTACGGCTTTGTAAAAACAACATTCATGATCCGGGCCGTACGTGCAACGGATTTTTTGTTATGAATTTTTTTAAGGAAGTAAAATATGGATATGGAAGAAAAAACGAACGACGCGACCGTCGAAAGCACCGAAAAAGCCGATAATGCCGCGAGCGTCGAAAAAGACGAAACCGACGTGAAAGACCGGAAAGACGAGAATATCGGAACAGACGAAAAAACCGCGACGAAAAAATTATCCGAAATGAAATTCTCGGACTGCGAAGGCGCGAGAAAAAAATTCGTATGGCTGATGAATTATATATTCATCGACGGAATGAACGGCATGGCGCTCGGACTGTTTTCCACTCTTATTGCAGGCACGATCATATGGCAGATAGGATTGCTTTGCGACAAAGGCGGAGCGAACGCGTTCGGGCTTATGCTCGAGGCTATAGGCAAAATCGCGCAGATCGCGATGGGCGCGGGAATCGGCGTAGGCGTTTGCGTCAAGATGAAACAAACCAAACCGCTTGTGATCGCTTCCGCTTGCGCGGCGGGCATGATAGGCTCGTACGCTGGCGCGATCATAGGACTGAGTTATAACGCCGCCACGATGGAATATACGCCTGCAGGCGGCATAATAGGCGCGATCGAACGCAATACGTCGTTCGCGATTTCGGTCACGGGCGCGGGCGATCCGATCGGCGCGTTCATCGGAAGCATGACGGCGATGTCGCTTGCAAAGCTCGTAAGCGGAAAAACCAAAGTGGATATAGTGGTCACGCCTCTCGTCGGCATACTCGGCGGCGCGATCGGCGGTATTGCCGTCGGCTTTCCCATATGGCTCGCGCTCAATGCGCTCGGTTCGTTCATACTCTGGGTGCAGACGCTCGGCGCGGTAGTCGTAGCGATCATGGGGATGCTGATTGCGGTCATTATGGGCGTATGCCTCACGCTTCCCATTTCGTCGGCGGCGATCGGTATTTCTATCGGGCTGTCCGGCGTTGCCGCAGGCGCGGCGGTCGTCGGCTGCTGCTGTCAGATGATGGGGTTTGCCGCCATGAGTTTCCGCGAAAACAAGTGGGGCGGCGCGGTCGCCCAGGGCGTCGGCACTTCCATGCTTCAGATCCCGAACGTGTTCCGCAAACCCGTTCTGTTCCTGCCTCCGATAATTTCATCCGCAATTCTCGGTATGCTTTCCACTATTCTTCCGAACGGAACCGAAACTCTCGGACTGTTTGCGACGCGCGTCGGGAGCGGCATGGGCACTGCGGGACTTGTCGGACCGATCGATATGCTGTTCGAAATGATAGGTTCCGCGGAATGTAATCCCGGGCTTACCGTACTGTGGATCGCACTGTTCTGCTTCATATTCCCTGCCGCGCTCACTTTGTTTATATCCGAAATCTTCCGCAGAACCGGACTTATAAAATTCGGCGATCTCAAACTCGAACTGTAAACGCAACCGAAAAAATTGCTTCTGCGGATCATACGTCGAAGAATTGTTATAAAACGGGTTGTCGCTTAATGCGGCAACCCGTTTTATATTCGAAAACTTATATTCGAAAACAAAAGAATTATCCATTGTATATGTTTTAAGTATTCGTATTTACAGCTAACCGTACTATACAATACTAAATGCCGTTCGCAGCCCGGACGGCTATTCAAACATCGATATTTGCTTTTCGCGCTTGACGGCATAATTCGCGAACGGACAACGTGTAACATTTCCCGTCCTTGATAAAATGAGTTCCGCATTGCCGAAATTCAAAACGAACATTACGGGCGATACATTGCTCCCGTATGGCAAGCACCCACGCATAATCGAGCGGTCGAGCGTTTATGTCCGATTCGCCGCCGACTACTACCAGTTCGATATTATCGAGATAATCGGTAAGATCTATTCCCTCTATCAACGGTTGGCAGATAATATTCTTATGTTTTATAGGGAGTTCCTTGAAAACAGAAAGCCTGTAATCGGCTCTGTCCCGATTTTCTACCGTACACCCGACAGTAACGTTATCGTACCCGTCGTTCCAATCCTCGGGAATACAATCCATAAACCGCTCGATACGCTTTGTCAAAAAGAGAAAGTTCAGATCGGAACGCTCCCGCATCATTTGCCAACATTCGGATCGCCATTCGTCGGCATCCTCAATCAGAAAATCCGTGGAAAAACAAAGATACACCGTCTGTCCCGACTTTATTTTATATTCTCCCGATTTGTATTTCGCGACAGGCGCGTAAAAATTATCCGTCTTTACAATATTGCCCGTATCGATTTTACGTTTGAAATCGCCTTTATGGATATAACAGTATCTGCATCCTTCGCTGTATTTGCGGCAACCGCGCCACGGATTCCACATTGCCATTTCGATTCGCTTTACTCTCCTCTGTTACTTTTGTCCGTTTAATAAACCGATAAGCGTTTTATTCCGTCCGCTTAACGTTTCGCTCGATTTTTTCGCTTAATCCTTTTTATGAAAATCGGTCTAAAAGCAAAGATACTTTCAGACCGACAGACTTGGAGCTACTGGGCGGACTTGAACCGCCGACCTGCTGATTACGAACCGTATTATAGTAGATAATCATTATTTTTTGTGATTATCTACTATTTTTTTACAGGTATGACGGGAAAAACGAAAAAAGGAGTATTTTTATGAATAACTTAAACAGACACATGCGCAGTGACGCTGTGAAATGGATTATCGTCGGTATAGTACTTGTGGCGATTATTGCGACGATAGTACTCGGGTGCTTCTCGAGCTGGTTCACGAACTGGGACGTTGAAACGTGGTTCGGTGGTGAGAAGACGGAACAGACAGAACCGGAAGAAAACAATAAACTTATAGTGACGCAGGAAGAATCCGTAGGAATAAACCTACTTATGTCTCCCGCTATTGCAAATGCAGAAAGAACAACAAATAGCGTTACCGTATCAATAACTAATGTTGTAATGGGCTTGCGCTATGTATGGAGTCTTTCCGCCACGGATATGAATGAAGATTATGCGTCCTCTTGCGTAAATCTTTCCGTAACCGAAGGCACATCTACGACCGTTTCTCTTATAGATATATTCGATCATGCTATTACGCTTTCATGCGTTGCTTATTCCGACGCGGATACCGACAGCTCGGAAACACTTGCTTCCGCATTTTGTCGTATCGATTGTTTGCGTAGATTTGCCGGTTTGAAAATTTCCGGTAAAGCAATAACGGATAATACATCTGTAAATATTCGGACATACACAAATTGCGAGACTTTCGAGGACGCTCTGGATAATTTTACTGTTTCGTTATCTCCCGACGTTTCTATCGGAACGGTCGGAGATAATTTTACCGTAGACAGCTTCGAACTATTGGATAGTAACGAGAATCTTAAATATACATGTTCCGGTAATTCATTGTCATTTTTGCATTTTGCCGGGTATTTATACTTAGGAAACGGAGCGCCTTCGTCCGCTTTTACTGCGTTCAGGCAAAACAGCGGTATGATTTATAACGGTGTTCTTGTTAAAAATTCGTATTTTGTCAGAGTGAATATGTCTCGTACCTATAGCGGTGAAACAGAAACTTTGACCAAGTCGTTTAACGTATACTTCCCTACGAGCTGGGCTTCGTCCGGATATAGTTTGAATTTATCGGAAACAGGAATAGTCTTATGACATACGTTTGAGGTGAATCATGAAAAACATCTGTAATATAGTCATAGTCGTTGTATCTGTGATTGTGATCGGTGCCGGGGTCGTTCTCACCGGATATTTTACCGACTGGTTCGGTCTTAACAAACAAACGACTTTATCCCTTAGCATTAACGGTAAAAATATTGAAAACGGAACATCCGGATTCATTTTATCGCGCGGCAGCGAGATTATTATAACATCGGATACGGATTATACGATAACGATCAAGGCGCATGCAACAGATAATAACGACTTTGCTTTTTCCGTCGGGGACGAGCCGTATACTTGGAAAGATCTCGACGGACGAGATATGTCTGAAGCGTTCACGATCACCGATAACGTCATTATGTTCGGCAGTATCGAGAGTATCATATCGTCTGTTCTATCGGGTTATTCTGTATATGTTTTTAATGAGCTTCGAAAACCGGAGGACATATTCGAATTGATCGTTAAGTCGGAAAAAATGAGTTTATCTGTTTTGTTTACAATAACAAACATGATACTCGATCCGAACCATATCGTTTTTTAAGAGGTGGATATGTTGAAGAACAGACGTTACATATTGCTTTTTCTCCTCATTATATTTATCTTGGCGACCGTAGTCGGGTGGACGAGTTCCACCCCTGCGGTTTTCGCCGTGTCTACGGGAGAAAAGAATTTCGATAATACTTCCGTCGAAAACGATCTTGCCGACCTCGATATAGAACGTATCAAGGCAGAATATAACGACATGGCAATCATTGAGTTTGTCGAGTATTGTTATTCGGATAATGTATTCCGGCAAGGTAATTACGGGCTTTATCTGTACGTATATAATCCGGAACGTAAAGAGTTAAGTACGCGCGACGGCGTGAACTTTGTAAACATGGCTGTAAGTTATAATGACAAGGGCGAGCCGAGCAATTTCGAAAACAGATCGTTGCAGTATCTGGGTCGCACTTCGGGAGAGTACGAGAAACTCTTTTATAAGTTCAAAGTAAAAGACGCCGCGGAATTTCTTCCGGTGCAAAAGGAATACAGTAAGAGTTACGGCAAACGTCGTTACGATCTTGCCGGCTTGCAGTTACGTATCATGGGCGAAGCTGCGTCGAGCGATTACGGCGTATCTTGTACTTATTCTTATACGGGCTATGCCAAAGGTTACGGCACGGACGAAACCGTCGAAAGTACGCTTAAATGCGCGGTTACCGAACTTGAAACGTTGAGTCTTTACGTTAAGAGCGTATATTATCGTCCGGGCGGGTTTAACGGAGAGAATACGCGCAATCAGGATCAACTGAACAGCGTATATTTTTCGGTGCCGAACAGCGTGCTTTCTAAGTACGGCAGTATTACCGAAATTCATTCGAAGTGGTACGAGTATCGTACAAAGCCCATATTCGTTACGAGCAATAAGAACGTATACGACGGACTTAAGAGTTATACCGGACGGGATATATCGTTCATTTACGACAGCGGGAAAACGTTTTCTTCGGCGGTAAAATACGGTTTTGCGGCGGGATACGGATCGGATCACAACGGTACGGAATATGCGGATTACGGGTATAATCTTTCGGATTATTATCCGGAAGGTTCGTTAGCGCACCCGAACGGTAAAAGGCTTACGCAGCTTGATTGGTTGTTTTACGTCAACGGAAACGTCGACGATCTGAGCGTATCTTCGGAAGAACTTTTAACGTATGCAAGGACTCAAAGCGTCGGAAAAACCGATCTGATCGTAGATAAATACTCGCGCAGTCTGTTTACCGAAGACGTCGGGACGAACCGCACGGCAGGATATAATAACGTACATATAGGTGCGGACACCAAGTACGATTTACGTAATTACAATATAGGCAGTTCGCTTTGGGACAGATTGTTCGGTAACTACACGTCGAGTTTTGCCGAAGCGAAAGCGATCGAGGCGGTTACGAGCGTTCCGATGAAGGCGGATAGCGGCAAATTGTACATTGACGATGTGTTTATGAACGATTTTATATCGTACGTACAGACGGCGCAGAAAAAAGACGAAACGGTGTATTTATTCCGATTCGCCTTGACGGATTACTATTCGGTACAGGCATACAACGTCGAAAATACCAAAGCGCTTTTCGGTATCGACGTAACGAGCGAGCTTGATAAAAACGCATATTTAGCCTTTGAAAACGTATTCCTCGATTTCGACATAATAGACGTAACGTTCTGCCGTGACGGCGTGTATACGGTTATTCCGGCTGTATCGTCGCCCATAGACGTTATATCCGATATAGCTCCGCCCCCGGACTTTGATCCTGTCGACGACGGTTTACCGCTTTGGGCTATTATTCTTATTATAGCCGTTGCGGTAATAATTCTGTTGCCGGTGGTTATAGCGTTGTTGCCGTATCTGCTGAAGCTCATAATATGGCTTCTGAAGTGGATCATAAAGGCGGTCGTATGGATCATAACCGCGCCGTTTAAGTTCGTGGCATGGCTTGTAAACAGGATACGTAACCGGGAGAAATAACATGGCGAAATTTCATTGTAAGAGTGAAGCGCAGAAGAAAGCCATACGCCGGAGCTATGCGAAAAAAGCCGAGAAAAATAAAAAAGACGCTCGAAAGATCGAACGTGTTGAAGCGCCTTATCCGCATTTCAGATACTATAAGAAATCTAAACACCCGGCTTTAATAGTAGGTGAACAGAACGGTGTTAAAACAGATAGTAACGGAAAAGCCAGAGAGGTAGAAGAATATCGTTATCGCAAAGTTATGCATAGCGAACGGGATGGCGGACGGACTAATGAAAAGGTTTATCCTAATCCAAACCCTAAAGATCCGAAACCTATGCATATCGGTAAACGTGTACGGCATGATGACAAAGAAAATTTCGAGGAATTGCCGTTGCCGTGGAAGTATCCGAAAAAGAAGTAAAATAAAAGAAGCCGTCCGCAAGAGGCATTATCTTCTCGCAATGTCCACCTTAAAGGCTTCTTGGCTTCTTCGTGGATAGTATAACGTAAAAAAAGATAAAAGTCAAACGATTCTAAAAAATAATTAAAGGAAGGTAAAATTATGAAAAAGAAAACTAAACAGCAACGTAGCTTGCAGGCAAGTAATGCCGCACATAAGGCTTTAATGATACGCGCCATAAAACGTGGTGAAGAACAAAAAAGGCTTTATCATGGGACTTGTATTCTCCGTCAGGAAAAAGCCGGATATGTTTTCAATAGTGCCGAACGTGAAAAAGTCTTTGACGATATAATCAGCGCTTTTTATTAAGTCAAGAGGTTTACGAAGAATGATACATATAATCTTCGGCGCTCCCGGTAAGGGCAAGAGCTGTAAACAAGTCCATTTCGCAAAGGATCTTTACCTCACAAGGGGTAGAGAGCTTTTGCGTTCCTGCATGGCTCGTATCGACGCCGCCAACGCCGAGGGTTATGACTTCTTTTATCCCGATCGCGTTCCGATCTTCTCCGATTTCCCCATGCGCTTCAAGATCGGGTACGAAAAGTACTTCTCGCCGTATTTTATGAACGGGTATTACTTAGGACTTCCGAACGATACGCAAGAAGTGATGTACGTTCCGCCCGGGTCGGTAATCTTCCTGAGCGAAGCGCAACGGTACTACTACAGCCGGAAGTCCAACAGCTTTCCCGACTGGGTGTCCCGGTTCTATGAAATGCATAGACATTTCGGGCTTGAGCTTTACATGGACGTGCAACGTCCGATCCTGATCGACGCGAATATCCGGGAACTGTGCGAACACTTTGTCGAGATAACCGGACTCGAGCACGAGCGGAACTTCGCCGGATTGATCACTTCATCGACGTGGACGTGCCGTGAGTGGTCGAACTGGAAAGACGTCGAACGGTACCAAAGTACGGGCGAAGCGAACTACGAAGAAACGACGTATACGAACCGGGGCAACATCTTCCGGTGCTATGACAGTTTTTCTTATTTCGACAAGTTTCTGCCGGAGAGCGGCGACATCGAGCTGTACGACCACGTTCCGCCGGAGATCTGCAGAAGCATTACCGATGAACGCCTGCGCGCGTTCTACGACTTAAGCGAACCTCAGACATACAGGAGTAAAAAGACATGATCAAAACAGATAAGTTAAGAGAATTGAACGAAGAATACTTCGAGCTCCTCGGCAGGGTTTACGAGAACTCGGAATTCCTCGACGAGAAGATCGTCAATTACATCACGAAGCAGCTCTTTGAAAAGTATAAAGGCGAACTCGAATTACTCGACATGAAAAACGACATCGAGTTCAAGCAGGAGTTTTTTGCGGCTAAGGTCAGACACGGAGTAAAGATCCCGCGTCGCTTCTTCGTGTTCAAGAACAAGACGGCAAAGGTCCGGTTAAAAGACTTAAGCGCGGAGTTTCGGGCATGGCTGAAGGCGCAGGAAGACGCGTACAAAGCGCAGTACGGCGACGGAGCGACAACAGAGCCGACAGTCGAGGGACCCGTTACATCGCCACCCGAGGTGCGGGAAACCGACGAAGAGGGACGGCAGGAATAGCCACCCGCCCCGGCAGAAGCTCACGCGGGGACAACGTCGCGTAAGGGATAGCGACCGGAGCAACTGCTCTGACCTTTCCCCGAACCGTCACCGGGCGAAGCCCGGATATTCCTGCCGACGCACGAGCCGGAGACAAAAAAGCAACAAGCGGCGTAAGCCGCGTATACGAAAGCCGGCAGATACGTGCGGCAAGACGGCGACCGAGGCAACGCCCGGCGCGGCTTGCCGTACGTACCTGCTGACTCGATCGGCGGCGCGACCGAGCGGACGGTGTAGAAGTTACGGCGCAGCCAATCGAAAAAGTAGGCTTATTGAGCGACCGCTTGATAATGGTCGCATTTTTGTCACAAGAACTCTGTAATAACAGGGGTCAAGAGCTTTTATTACCTTAAGGAGTCAATATGGGTGAAAACACAATAAAAGCGAATAAGAAGCATGATACATACGTCGATCGGAATTGTATATGCACTATGTCCCCTACGTGCTACGGCGAGATAGTAATGTATAAGCGACCTTTTAAGATCCCGCTTGAAGTAACCGACCGTGAAGCGCACTTACGGAAATTCTTTCGTGACGAAGAGGTAGGTTGTTGGATTCCGCGCTGTCCGGTGGATCTGATCAAACAAGATCTAATGCTGCGTAAGTGCGGCAAGCGCGCGACGAAGAAAATTATACTGTACGCTATGGCAAATATATGGGAACAGTTCATTACTCTGACTTTCGATCCGAAAATGGTAAACAGATACGACGAAATAGAATGTAAAGAAAAATGGCGTGAATTCGAACGTTATTGCAAAAGGACGTTTCCCGACTGCAAAATGCTTGCCGTCTGGGAATACCACAGGAAAAGAGATGAATTCGGCGCAAGAGCGTTGCATTTCCATATCCTTGCAAGTGGATTGCGCTTTCCTACTATTCCATACTTGGATAAGGACGGAAGTCAGATATACAGTAAAAGCGGCGCGCCATTGTACATACTGACGCCGCGGGCGTGGCCGTTCGGACTCTCCACCGTAGCATATCTTCCGAAAGACGGATCGGACAACGCGCGCGTAGTCAATTATCTGACGAAATACGTATCCAAGTACCGCGCAAGATCGGGCGACAGCGTAAAGATGTGCCGGGAAGTAAGTAATTACAGCGCGCAAAGATATTACCATACGCGAAACCTCGAGATATGCGTACAAACGGTACTCGACGACGTACTGACCGAAAAGGAAGTACGGGAGTTTGCAAGAGTTAACGGTTTCGAGCTACACAAAGAGAACGACCGCATGATAGTGTTCCGACGTTTCCCGGAAGGAAGCAAGCATGAGCCTATAATAGGCGAAATGAAAGAGAAGCCGGAAAAGAGTCCGATTAACATAGAACTACTGACCGATGAAGGCATAGAAATAATGCCCGTACCGAAGTACAGGCTTAAGCTCGTCACCGACGAAAGTATTATTTCATTGTTCTAGTAAACAAAAAGCAGGGACTTCCCTGCTTTTTAGTTATCTCCGTAATGCGACCACATTCTGATTATTTTTATAGTTTTCGTTTCTTCGTTCACCTCATAGACCAAACGGTGCTGTATGTTAATTCTTCGGGAAAAAACATTATTTGTCCCGGTCAATTTTTCCACAGGCGGAGAATACGGCGTTTCTTCGATAATCTCCATAAGCCGGTATAACTTCGTCTTTAAGTTGGATTTTAATATTTTTTGTAAGTCTTTATCCGCTTGTTTTTCAATGAGGATTTTATACATTACTTTAATTCCTCGCGCCAGTTAAATTCACGGCATTCCTCAAACGGCGTGTTGATTCCCTCTTCGATCGATTCTTTCATTCCCGGAATACTGTACAGATAAAGCGTCTCCATAAGACTGCGATAATCTTCCTCATTCATAATAACGGCATTTCCGCTCTTTGTGGTAACTATAACCGGATCGTTATTGTAAATAGCGTTATCCAGATACTTATAAACGTTCTTCCTGAAATTAGTTGCGTTTGTAACCGACATATAAATCACCTCCGTTTTTTCAAGTATAACATAGTATATGCAGAAAGTCAATAAACGTACGCAAAAAAGTACGTTTATTTTATAAAATTGTAAAGTTTTATAATGGTATAGAACAGTAAGAAAATTCTCTATCCCATTTTTTATTGTTCTTGATATTTTTTGGGAGGTATTAAAAATGAAATTTATTAAAGTAACGGATAAGGATTCAAATGAATTAGAGTTAATTCCGCTTTCCAGGGTATTGGAAGTATTGTTAGATCAAGACGGTAAAGTATTCTTTGTTATGAGTTTTGATAAACGTGGTGACCGTCGCGGTTTTTACGTCAAAGAATCGTTTTTCGAGATCGAAGAACAGTTACGTAAAGTAGGCGCATTATGAACGAGTATTTATTCAAAGTTTTGCCTGCTAAAAGCGGTATATGTACTTTTCACATGATCTTAGCGGATAATATCAAGGAAGCCCGGATTGAGTTTGCAGAGATGTCGGCGAAGTGGGAATCCGGGTGGGGTCTGCTCTGCGTGTATCGGGCTATTTCGTAAGTAGGTAAGTATTATAAAACAATTAAGGCTGTATCCTTCCCTTTTCGGAAGGTAGGCAAATATTACATTTTAAGGCGAGAGCCGAAGGAGGCCATTATGGCAGAGGTAAAGTTATTCAAGAAGAACGCCACTTACAAGGATAAGGAAGGCAAAGAAAAGACTGCGGTCAATTTCTACGTACAGTGCGGAAATGTATTCGTACCGATTGAAGTAAAGTATTTTGAGGATAAAGAAACCGGAAAAGATTTACGGTATCGTGAACGTCGAGTTTGTATGAGCGCGTTTGCCGAAGAATTCCCGGAAAAAGCTTCAATAAATTAGCGTCATACCTCATTCATAAAAACTCGTAAGGACTCCCGGTAAGGCAGTTCGCGGGGCGAGCCTAAACAAACCCGCTTTATGCGGTGAACCGTAGGGTCAAGCTGCCAGGCAGCTTAGTAGAGTCGGTGCGATTCCGGCACGCCGCGCCAAAACAAAAATCCACGCACTTGAGTGCAAAGGAGGTGAAAAAGAAATATGGCAAGAAATGTAAGAGTAACTGAAGTGCGTCGTCCGAGTGTTAACCGGAGCACGATATGGAATAGTGTCGGCGGTGGTTTTTCGAATCCCGGCGAGTCGCGTATATGCAGAGTCGGCAAGTATAATGTACTTGTAACGCGCGCGGACAGACTCGATCGAAACGGAAATGTAGTGCATACAGCGACGGTTATTAACAAAGACGGCACATTAGGCAGTACGTACAAGAGTAACGGAGCGGCGGACTATATCGTATCTTGTGCTTTGAAAAAGAGTGGAATAGATACGAGATATGGGAATAGCAGGTCGACTAAGGGCAAGGTAAAATCTCACAAAAATAACCGCTCGAAATGAATCGGGCGGTTTTGAGAAGTCTACACTAAAAGCCAAATGTTCTTCTCTGTTCACGCGGAAATCCCGTGACTTCCCCGTACAGGGGCTGATGGCTTAATAATTGTAGCATGGGAGACTAATTATGTCAAGTGTAAATTATAGTTTAAGTCATAAAGGCGTACGTCTTATACCGTCAAACGAAGCTTGGGTTATAGGAAAGAACGGAAAAAAATACTTAAATAATAAGTATCGTTTTATTGGTAAGATAGAAATGACTATGCCGAATATGATTGTTACCGCTTCAGATAAAAGTAAGCTGAAGTATAAAGGCAATACTTATGACTTAAACCGTGCGGCAAAAGCTCAGATTGTCGACCATTTTTATGACGATCGGGGTAAGCGTAATAAAAAGACAGTCGCTTATTTCGGAATAGAGAAGTAAGCGCGCAAGTGAATTGAGGTATATCGACGAAATATAATACAAGGAGTATTTTTATGAATAACTTAAACAGACACATGCGTTCAGACGCAGTGAAATGGGTAATCGTCGGTATAGTACTTATCGCTATAATCGCGACGATAGTACTCGGGTGTTTCTCGTCGTGGTTTACGAACTGGGACGTTGAAACGTGGTTCGGACAGACCAAAGACGGCACCGAACAGACAGAACCGGAGAAAGAAAGCGATCTCATTGTAAAGCCGGTCGCAATAGAGTCGGAAATAGCTTTTGCTTTTTTGGACGATGTGACCGAAGGTGATCCGGACGCGGCAGTATCCGTAGTGGAACCCGTATCGGGTATGGACTATGTATGGCGGTTGTGGTCGGATTATGATGACGGTCATTACGGACCGAAAGTTTCGAGTGATTTTGTATTACTTACGACTTCGGATACAGGTACGCCTACGGCGTATTTAACGCTTAAGGAGCAGTTCGATCATGTGATCATATTGAGCTGCACAATGTACAAGGAAACCGATACGTCGCATTTGTATTCTCTTGGATCTGGCACATGTACAATAGACTGCAAAAAGAAACTTTCGGGAATTACGATATTGGGCACCGAAGTATTGATTGATGAAGCATTGGATATTAAGGCGGTCAGCGGTTACGATACGTTTGCGGAAGAAGTTGCGGCGGATCGTTCTTTTGATATTCTTCCGACAAAGACTATAGGGACTGTAGACAGAACTTTTTCTTGGAATGGCTATGAGATTTACGATGTAGTCAATAATCAAGTCTTATACAGTCGTACTTTAGGCGAGCCGTATAAAACGACGTTGTTCTATATAGTCGGCGTGATCGTTTTGGGAGATAATTTTACGACGGAAGCATTGGAGACATACAGAGCCGATCCGGAATCGTTGTATAAACAGTTGGTTTTCCATAACCGTTACGAACTTCGAGTAAAAATACAATGCGGGGGTACTTTTGATCTTGATCGAGAGGAAAAAACTCTTGTATATAGTTTTCAGTTCCCTTCGGATTGGATCACAACGTATAGTGTGGATTTGTCGGAAGACAACGTAATACTTTGAGAGGTGCGTTATGAGTAACTTAAACAGACACATAAAGTCCGACGCGGTCAAGTGGATCGTTGTCGGTGTACTTATTATAGCGATCATAGCGACGATAGTACTCGGGTGTTTCTCATCATGGTTCACGAACTGGGACACCTCGACATGGTTCGGCGGCGAGAAAACCGAACAGACTGAACCGGAGCCGGAAGAAGATAACGGCGGCGCGGTCATAACCGATGTGATCGAGAGCGGAATATCCCTCATGAGCGCGGTTATACCGGTAAGCGAATACGAAGATTACGGTATATCCACGCTGTCGGAAACGTCGTATACGTTGACCGCAACGGTGACGCCGTCGTATGCGGCTAATCCAACTGTGGTATGGTCGGTTGAGTGGGTCAATCCTTCTGCCGAATGGGTTACGACTTATGCCGGTACTCACCCCGCGTCGTATTTTGTTCAGGTCACGCCGAGCGGCGAGCATAATCATACGGCGGTAGTAACTATGTCGCACGGAGAGATCGGCGAGCAGGTAAAGATCGTATGCGCGAGCGAGGACGATCCGGACATTAAAGCGGAATGTACAGTGGATTATATGAGGCGTATAAGAGAATGGAAAGGTACGGTAGTTACGGCAAAACGTTTAAGCCGCGGATCGGTAAAAGAAACTATCGATTATAGAATAGGTGAAACTATTACAGTGGATTATAAGTCTACGGGACGAACCGACCCGAGCTATTCAAATACCTTTGATCGCGGTTTTACGTTTACGCACGGTACTATTACTCCGACGTATACCGCAACATACACGTTGCAGATGTCGGAGGAGTTTACAGCCTCATTAGGTCGTCAAGGACTTGCGGTGAACTTTACGGACAGAACGATAACCGAAACGACCGATCTTGTATTTGACAGTGAATTTCTGACAGGTATCGGTGTTACGCCGACGTCGAGCTCCGAAAGTTTTGCGAAATTCGTTTCGGCGCTTAACGATCTCGAAAATGCCACGCGGAACAAGTACGCATTCAGGATCAAGTGTGACTATGTGTTATCTTCGGGACAAACGAGTACAAATTATGTGTATATTAAGCTCAACACTGCGTCAATGGCAATAGTCGAAAACGTGAGCTTAGATAATAGCTCGCTCATATTCTAAGGCGGTGATTTATGAAAAATATAGGTAATATAGTCATAGCCGTTGTCGCGGTGGCGGTGATCGGTGCGGGCGTAGTTCTTGCCGGATACTTTACCGACTGGTTCGGGCTTGCTAAGCAAACGACCTTGTTTCTTAGCATAGACGGCGAAACGCTTGAGAACGGAGCGTCCGGGGTTACTGTAACGAACGGAAGCGAGATCATAATAACATCGGATAAAGAGTATACCGTAACGGTCAAGGCGCATTCGACGGAATCTAACGGCTTTGAGTTTTACATAGGAAGCGAGTTATATGTATGGAAAGATCTTGACGGACGGGACGTGTCGAGCGCGTTTAAGTTTAATGATAATGTAATCTCATATGGAAGCATGCACGAGATTATACAGACGGTAGTCCCGGAATATACGGTGTTTGTGTCCACCGCACCGGAAAGCGCGGCGGATCTCTTTGAGCTTGCAGTTACGTCCGGAAATTCGAGTGTATCAATATTCTTTACCGTAGAGAAATTCGAGGTAGACGACGGAGAACCGCCCGAGCCGCCTAAGCCCGGCACGGACGTTACGGTCGAGCTCGATCCGGATCATATCGTTTTTTAAGAGGTGGATATGTTGAAGAACAGACATTACATAGTTTTCTTCCTCCTTATATTTATCTTGGCGACCGTAGTCGGGTGGACGAGTTCCACCCCTGCGGTTTTCGCCGCGTCTATTGACACGGAACTAAACGACATCGATCTGAACATGTACCCGAAGAACGACAACGGCACGCCGCAGATCCTCGAGTTTGTCGAGTACGGATATACCGAAAGCATATTCGATCGAAACGATTACGCGTTGTATCTGTATGTGTATAACCCGACGTGCAAAGCGTTGAGTACCAAAGCGGACGCCAATACCGTAAACATAGCAACGGAGTACGATACAGATAACGAACCGGCGCGGTATGCGAATATCCCGCTTACGTACATAGACAAGACGAACGGAGATAATAATAACCTCTTCTATAAGTTCCGGATAAGCGATATATCGATGTTTGAAAAGACGTCTGATACGCGTCGGTACGATATAGCGGGTATACAGCTGCGTTATATGGGCGAAGCATACGGCAAGGATTATTCCGTCGGCGGAACGTGGACGTTCACGGGTTACGGCAAAGATCTGACGTGCAAGAAAACCGACCTCGAAACGGTGCGTCTGAACGTGCAAAGCACATACTACCGCCCCGAGGGTACGAACGACTATTCGGGCAGTCAGGACACTTTGTACAGCGTGTATTTTGCCGTTCCGAACTACTTCATAAAGAATTACGGCGAACTGTATGCAGTTACCGCCGAATGGCTGTATGCGCGGCTTAATCCGGTGCTTGTAGTCAACGACGCGCAGATCAACACGGAGCTTCGGAGCAAGTACATGGGAAAGACGGTCGTACATGGCGGTGAATACGATCTGGGTTTTGCTACCGATCTGAAGTATAACGGTCCGTTAAACAGTTCGTCCGACTGGTTTATGTGGTTCGCGAACGTGATGTATAACTGTCCGAAAGATGTACCGTACCGTGAAAATCTGAACAGATACGACAGTCAGAGCGGAAGCATAGCCGACGCGGGATTCATATTCTACGAGTACATAAACGCGTTATATTTCTCGTTCTGTTCCCCGGACTTAAACGACTTCACTGTCAAGAGTGAGGATATACGCGACTATATGCTCGAGTATTCGAAAGGCAAAACGGATAAGGTCCTTGACAGATACGCGGCGGAGCTGTTCGAATATTATGACAAAGCAAAGACGGTCAAGACGATCAGAGCGACGGACACGTACAGTCTTAAGGATACGCACATCGGGTCGAGCTGGTGGCAGCAGATGTGGGGACTGACGGTCACCGATACGTACAAGGACATCGAGGCGATACACGCCGTTAAACCGTCGGACTTCAGATCGTCGTCGGTCGAAACGTGCAAGGGCTTATACATATCCGACAGCGATTACAACGACTTTTACGCAGCATACCGCGACGCGGAGAACACCGACAGCACGCTTATGCTTTTCCGGTTCGCAACGGATAGTAATTACCGGAGCGAACGAGCAACGGTATTCCGGCACGCGGATAACGCCGACGGTTTCAATAAGGTGACCGAGGACGCATATCTCGCAACAGGCGTAGCGACGTACCTCGATTTCGATATAATAGATCTTACGTTCCGCCGCGCAGGTGTATACAAGACGATTCCGGTAGTAAGCAATCCGACGGACATAATACCGGAGACAACGCCGCCCCCGGGCGAAGAGTTCGGGTGTCAAGGATTACCGACGTGGCTGATTATAGTCATAGCGGTAGTATGCGGTATAATCCTGTTGCCGGTGGTTATAGCGTTGTTGCCGTATCTGCTGAAGTTCGTAATATGGCTGTTGAAGTGGATCATAAAGGCGGTCGTATGGATCATAACCGCACCGTTTAAGTTTGTGATGTGGCTTGTAAACAAGATAAAGAACCGGGAGAAATAACATGGCGAAATTTCATTGCAAGAGTGACGCGCAGAAGAAAGCCATACGCCGGAGCTATGCGAAAAAAGCCGAGAAAAATAAAA
>CANDJX010000008.1 GCA_947385185.1 uncultured Clostridia bacterium | reverse complement strand
AATAATGGATTTCGGCATTCAGTTCTTTGCTATGCCGATGGGCGCGTTCGTGGTCTACGGACTGTGTATCGCCGTGTTTGTGTACGTGCTCGACAACGTACAGCGCGCCCGGCGCATAAAAAAGATCAGACTGCTTCACGGAGAAGAACTGGCGAAGGAGGAGGCGTAAATGATAATGGTACTCGCAGTCGTCGTTTCGGCGGCGCTCAGCAATAACTTCGTATTCGCTCAGACTTACGGTATCTGCCCGTTTCTCGGCGTGTCGAAAAAAACTTCGTCGGCGGTCGGTATGGGCGCGGCGGTGACCGTCGTCATGGTCGTCGCGACTATGATAACGTATCCGATCTATATGCTTCTGATCGCGCTCGATATACAGTTCCTCGAGATCCTCGTGTTCATTTTCGTTATCGCCGCGCTCGTGCAGATGATCGAAAAAATAATCAAGAAAATATCCCCGCCGCTTTATAACGCGATGGGAATATATCTGCCGCTCATAACGACGAACTGCGCCGTGCTTGCGGTATGCGAGATCACGTCGAACGCGCTCGCGAGCGGCGTCTGGGAGCCCGCGATCATAGCCGGCGTGGAAATGAACTTCGGTTTCTCCGTGCTTTACGCGCTTGCGGCGGGGCTTGGTTTTACGCTCGCCATGGTCATCATGAGCGGTATGCGCGAAAAGATCAATCATCTGAGCCTGCCCAAAGCGCTCCGGGGTTTCCCGATCACAATGGTGACGGCGGCGTTCATCGCAATGGCGTTTTATGTGTTTACCATGGTAAACGTCAACGTGGGAGGTTAAGTCATGATAAGCGAAATCACGGCGGATACTTTTGCAACGGTGGGGATAGTAGTCGGCATATTCTGCGCAATCGCGCTCGTTCTGACCATACTTATCCTCGTTGTGAGCAAAGTCTGCAAAATAGATACGGATGAAAAACTCGAGCGGGTGCTCGAAAAGCTCGCCGGAGCGAACTGCGGCGGGTGCGGATGTTCGGGTTGCGCCGGCTTTGCCGAAAAGCTCTGCAAGGGCGAGTGCAACCTGTCCGACTGTCACGTCACTTCGCCCGAGAACAAGCAGGAAATCGCGGGAATCCTCGGGCTCGAACTCGGGAGCGAGGAACCGACCGTCGCTTGCGTCATGTGCAGCGGCGGGTCGAATGCGAATAATCTTTATAAGTATTCGGGCATAAGCACTTGCGTATATCAGGCGCAGCTGTTCAAGGGCGCGAAGATGTGCGACGACGGTTGTCTGGGATACGGCACGTGTCTTAAGGCGTGTCCCGAGCGTGCGATCGCCGTCCACGAAGGCGTTTCGTATATCGATCCGGATATATGTATTTCGTGCGGCGTGTGCATAAGCGCGTGCCCGAAAAATCTGATCGAGCGCATACCCGCGTCTGCGCCGGTTTACGTGGCGTGCTCGTCGCACTGCCGCGGAAAAGACGTCATGAGCGTGTGCAAGGCGGGGTGTATCGGCTGTGGGCTGTGCGCGAAGAATTGCCCCGAGAATGTCATAACGATGGAAAACAATTTGCCGAAGATAGATTATAAAAAATGCACGGGCTGTTATACCTGCGTAGGCAAATGCCCGAGGAAGGTCATCAAAATCCGTCCCACCGGCACGAAGAAACAAAAAACCGCCGAAGAAATAAAAACCGACGAAGCGGTGTGAAAAGTAAATACGTTCCGAAAACTTCGGATATTTGAAATGCGCCTCAAATTTCGGATATTTGAAACACGCCACGGAAATTTTATCCGACTTTAGGGTGTATTTCATAAGGATTCGGGTGTGGTTTATAAACATAAAAGCAAGGACGGCATCCTTGCTTTTTCTCTTTTTCGTCGCTTTTTCTCTTACCGTCATTGCGCGGAGCGAAGCGACAAAGCAATCCGGGAGATGACGGATAAGAAATAGTCTGGATTGCTTCGGCAGTAGCCTCGCAATGACGAATGAGAAATTAAGCCTCGTAATGACGAACACATCTGGATTGCTTCGGCGTAGCCTCGCAATGACGAATAAGAAACAATGTTTTGCAATGACGAGAAAAAACACCCTTACCGTCATTGCGCGGAGCGAAGCGACAAAGCAATCCGGTAGAGGATGAGAAAAAACAGGCTGGATTGCTTCGGCAATAGCCTCGCAATGACGAATGAGAAATTAAGCCTCGCAATGACGAACACACCTGGATTGCTTCGGCAGCAGCCTCGCAATGACGAATGAGAAATTAAGCCTTGCAATGACGAATAAAAGGCACCCTTTTCGGGGCGCGTTTTATTTTTATCCGAAATTTTTTAGGCAAAATCCGTATCCGAACGGAAAGAAAAAGCCGGATAGCCCGGTTTTTTGTAAATTTGTATTGACTTTTTGAAAAAATATGATATAAAGATTCAAAAAGAGAGTTCGATCGGAGAATTTTCGGACATTTTTAAGTCGAAATCGTCGAAATATAAAAAGAGGGGCTATAGTCGATGAACGGATTTGTGATTTTTTTTACGGGAATACTGGATTATGCGTTGATAATCCAGATTTTGGCGATTTCCGTATCCGTCGTAGTCGTATTGAGCCCGGTGCAAAAGAATCGGAGATCTATGCTGTTTGCGCTGTTGAAAGTCGCGGCGTTGTTTGCGGCGGAAGTTCTGATTTGTGCGTTGTTCTTTTCGTTGGCTGCCGTCTGGCCGTTCATGCGAGGCAATTGCTTTCTGATCGGATATATTTTCTGTATTTTTGTCTATGCGATTTTTTTCTGCAAATACAGACCGAAAGTAAGACTCATAATGGCGAGCGCCTTATTGGCGATAATCGTTGCGGTCCTTGAATTTGCCGTATTGCTCGCAAAACTGTTTGAAAATCTGTTCGCGGAAGGCATCCCCGCCGATTGGATGGGAATAATAAAATCGATAATGATCCTGCTCGTACCGTGCTTCGCGTTTTTGCAGGCGAAATTCTCCTTGGGCGCCTATGACAACGTGCCCGTTTCGGGCGTCGCGCTCACGGTTACCGGCAGTCTTTTGTCCGCGGTCATGAGTTTTACTTACGAAGGGATTTTTGCGGCGAAGGGAAGATTCGACAACGAGCATCTCGTTTTTACGAGTTTGGCGTTCATTTGCTTTTATATCATTAACATAGTGGCGTATATGCTTATATACTTTGTCTGCCGCGAGAGGGAGATCGTCGTCAGACTCTAAGCCGAAAAGCAGATGTCCGAAGCGAACAACGAAATGATACAGGTTTCGGAGAAAAACCTCGATTATCTCCGAAGCCTCAGACACGATATCCGCAATCAGTATTCTTACGCCGAAATATTGCTCGAGAACGGGCAGTACGACGAAGCGAAGAAGTTTTTCCGTTCGATAGGAAACGATATAGACGTGTCGCTCGCTTACGTCGACAGCGGAAACAAAAACATCGACGCCATAATAAATATGGAAATGTCCAAAGCCGACGCCAAAGGCGTGAAAACAGACGTGTCCGTCGTCGTGCCTCCGCGCCTTCCGTTCAGCGATACCGCGCTTTGTTCGATAATTTCCAATCTTATCGACAACGCCGTGGAAGCGTGCGTAAGATTCGACCTGAAACAGCAGGGCGTATGCGTCAGGATATATCCGAGACAGGACTATTTGTACATTTGCGTTAAAAATACTTTGCCTTCCGACGTCGATCGGGACAGGCTGCTCAGTCTGAACACCGTGAAATCGGACAGCGTAAATCACGGCTACGGCACGCAGATAGTGAAACGTCTGGTGGCGCAGTACGACGGATACGTCACTTATTCCGTCGAAAACGATGAGTTTATTGCGGAAGCTATGATAAACATGATGTCGGATAAAATTCGAAAATCCGGGGGGGGTAATAATGAATAAATTGACGATAGCCGTCTGCGACGACGACGAAACCGCATTGATCGCGATCAGAGGAACGATCGTGGGCTTGCTCGAAAAATTGAAAATACCTGCGACCGTGGACACTTTTACGTCGCCCGAATTGTTCGACAAAGCTTTCGACGGGGTAAACTACGGATTGGTTTTCCTCGATATAGAGATGCCGAAATTGAACGGGATCGATCTCGGGCAGAAAATAAAAGAGAAAAACAGCACTGCCGAAATTATTTTTATTTCGAACAGAGAGAACCTTGTTTTCGATACGTTTAAGGTTCATCCGTTCGGGTTCGTGCGCAAAAGCCGGTTTATAAAAGATCTTTCCGAGGTTCTGCGGCTCTATATCGATATGCACAACGCGACGGCTATTCCCGAGACCATTACGATCAAATATCACGGCGGCGAAACTAAGATCGCGTGCAACGATATTACGCATATCGAGGGCGCGCGCGATTATCAGCATATCTATATAAACGGGAAAGCCGAACCGCTCCGATTGCGCGAATCCATGGATACGTTCATGAAGCAGCTCGAACCGCTCGGGTTCATACGCATACATAAGGGGTATATAGTCAATTTCAGATATATAAGGCGTATAGACAATACGTCGGTCACTCTTACGACGAACGTCGAGTTGCCGCTTGCCCGCCGCCTCGTCGACGTTACGCGCGCAAAGTATATGCAATTATGCCGCGCGAGCGGAACGGTGCGATTGAATTGAATCGAGCGCCGGAATTGAATTATTAAGTCGTAATATTGAAATATTAAGTCGTAAATAACGAAGCGTAAACCGCTTCGTTATTTCTTTTGTCTGCAAACGGCGCGCTTTTTCCGTTTGCAGACGTTTTTTTATCCGTTCGTCGCACCCTGCTTATCCGTTCGGTTACGGCAAGAGCTATACCGACTTTACATGGGAAGTGACGGATAAGTCGTCTATCGAAAACGTAAGCATTGCCGCCGACGGCGAGTATACCGTTGACGTGAAAGTTACGAACACCGGAAGTTATAAGGGCAAAGACGTCGTTCAGATGTACGTCAAACTGCACTATAACGAGGGCGGACTCGCAAAGTCGCACGTCGTCCTCGGCGATTTCGTCAAGACCCCGATGCTTTATCCCGCCGCCGCCAAAGCGGCAGTGGCTGCGGACGCGGCAGACGGCGACGAGAAACCGAATTCCGCTACGGTAACTCTGACGTTTAATCCGTACGACATCGCGTCCTACGATCACCTCGGCAAGAACTCCGATAGCTTCAAAGGCTGGATAATCGAAGCGGGCACGGATTACGAGCTGTACATCAACTCCGACTCTAATCCCGAAAACGCAAACAAGATCGCGATCCCGTTCAAAGTGGACGCCAACATCAAGTACGCGACCGACCCCGATACCGGCAATCCGGTAGTGAACCGCTACACCGATTCGGATTACGATTGCGACCTGCAGGTCAAAAACAGCCTGATGTCGAGGACGGATTTCACTCTCCCGTCGGCGCCCGACGATACTTCGCGCAACATCGACAGCGCTTTCATCAACGCGCTTAACGACGTGACGCCGAACAATCCCGAGGCGGACGATTGCACAATGCCGACGCAGGGCGTAAGCACGACGGCGAAGTTCGTCGACCTCGTGCATTTCGACGAGAAACTCGGCACTTGGGTGGCTACGTACGACGAGGACGACACGAACTCCGTATGGCAGTCGTTGCTTAATTCGTTTACCGTCAAGGAAATGGCGGATTTCGTAAACGAGGGCGGTTTCAAAACCAACCGTATCGAAATGATAAGCAAGCCCGAAACGCTCGAGTCCGACGGACCCGTAGGCTGGTGTAACTTTATCGCAACCGACGATACCTGGAAAAACAACGTCGCGTACACTTCTCAGGTCGTCGTATCTTCGACCTGGAACGTCGATCTTGCCAAAGAAATGGGCGAGTGCGTAGGCGAGGATGCGCTCTGGGGCGCCGCTCGCACTGACGGACGTACTTATTCGGGTTGGTATGCGCCGGGCGTAAATCTGCACAGAAGCCAGTTCTGCGGACGTAACTTCGAGTACTATTCCGAGGACAGCCTGCTGACGGGTAAAATAGCCGCCGCGCTTATCCGCGGTTGCCGCTCCAAAGGCGTTTACACTTACGTCAAGCATTTCGCGGTCAACGAGCAGGAAACGAACAGAACCGGACTTACCACGTGGCTTACCGAACAGGCGCTTCGCGAACTGTATCTCAAACCGTTCGAAATCGCGGTCAAAGAGGGCAAAACCACTGCTATGATGTCGAGTTTCAACCGTATCGGTACGCGTTGGACGGGCGGCGATTATCGCCTGCTGACCGAGATACTCAGAAACGAGTGGGGATTCCGCGGGACCGTTATCTGCGACTACAACACCGGCGCGATCTGCATGAATACGAAACAGATGGTTTACGCGGGCGGCGACCTCAACCTTGCTACCGACTCCACGTCCGCGTGGTCTCCCGACCGTAAGTCCGCCGCAGACGTGACCGTACTCAGAAAAGCGGTCAAGAACGTTCTGTATACCGTCGCGAACAGCAACGCGCTTAACAACCTCAACTACAGATACGAACCGGCTGTATGGCGCATAGTGCTCCTCGTCTTTACCATATTGATTCCCGTAGGACTTGCGGCATGGGGAGTATTCGCCGTGCTCGGCGCGATCAAAAGCGCAAAAGCGGGCGGTAAACCCGAAAAAGCGGAGGAGATCGTCATAACGAAAGAAACTTCGGAGGAGGAAGCAACCGACGTCGAAGAAAAGTCTTACGCAGACGCGGACGACGAGTCGAACGAGTGACGCAAAAGCATTCATTCCACCGCCGATCGATTCAGTCGGCGAGCTATAATTTAACAGGCATGGAACGGTATGGCGGCATTGGATGTACAATGTCGCCGTGCCGTCAATTACGGCGCATATATTTTCGGTGATATGATGAGAAAAAAATCGTTGAAAATCATTATTCCGTTGATCGTTTTTATCCTTTGTTTCGGTTTGTTATGCTTCGGATGCGATAATACCGATCCCGACGAATCGGGCGGAAATCCGGGCGATCCGAATGATAATTCCGGCACGACAGAAACGTTTACGGTCATGCTGACCGAGAATCCGGACAGTTTCGAGATCGTAAGCGAGAACCCCGTCGTCGCGGAAAAAGGCGGCGAAGTAAAGTTCGTCCTGAAAATGAAAGGGGATTATTGCGTAGAAAAGCTGACCGGACAGGGAAGCGATCTCGGCGCGGCGGTATCGAACGGCTATGACGGCACGACCGTGGTGACGTTTGAGTGTCCTGCCCGCTCGTTGCGAGTTAAAGCCGAATGCGTTATGGCGTCTGCGCGCCTGATCTATCATCCGAACGGCGGGCGGTATATCGACGGTACGAATTCGTCGATGTCTTATTCTGCAGGGCATACGCTCAAAAACCGTTTGCGTCCGAACAGCGAGATCGGTACGGATAAACTGACGCGCGACGGATACGTGCTTACGGGCTGGAATACCGCTTCCGACGGAAGCGGCGAACACATAGGGCTGGGCAGCCGCGTTACGTTGCCGCGGAACGAACAGCGCTCGCTCTATGCCGAATGGGAAAAAGCCAATCCCGCCGAGGAATTTATATACAGAAAATCCGGGGACTGCATTATCGTTTCGAAGTATGTCGGAAAGTCGAAAAAAGTCGTTGTGCCCGAAGAAATCGACGGCGTACCCGTCGGTTGGATAGGAATGGATACGTTCGGCGGCGATATCGAAACGGTAGTGCTGCCGAAAACGGTCGACGTGGTCGAAGAAGGCGCGTTCATGAATTGCGCCATACGCGAGCTGTATTTTTACGACAACATTTCGGTCATATCGGATAAGTCCTTTCGTAATTGCCCGAATTTTTCAACCGTGCACATAAATGCGATCGAAGCGCCGAGGTACGGCGCGGGCAATTTGTATTCCGAAATAAATCTTGCGGATAAATACGATATTCTCATCATTAACGAGCACAGGAAAAAAGTCGTCGTTTTCGGCGGGTCGGGCGCGTTCAATTCCATAGACACCATGCAGATGGAACGCGAACTGCGCGAAGAAACGGACGAGAATTACGTATGCATAAATATGGCGGTGAACGGTTGGTTCAACGGCGTCGCTCAGTTCGAAATGATGTCGCCTTATCTTAAGAACGGCGACGTGTTCGTCCACGCTCCGGAATCGTCGTCGCCGTTCAGCTTCATGTACGAAACTTCCATGACGCCGAGCTTCGGGGATTTCGATTATAACAAACTTCGGCTTTATGCGTGCCTGGAATCCAATTACGATTTGTTGTCGCTCATAGATTTTCGTCACGTTACCGAACTGCTCGACGGCTTTGCGGAATTCAACGCCGTCAGAAAGAACATGGCGGAAACGTCGTATGACGATTATGCGACGCAAATAAACCTGTTCGGCACGGTCTACGAAAACGACTTGGGTTGGATAGACGAACGCGGAAATTTCGCGTTGCCGAAGATTCCGCGCGGGGAGAACCTCGACGCCGGCGAAGCCGACATCATCCCCGAATTCGTCAAAGACGCCGAAGCTCATAACAGGCTCAACGGCTATTACGACAAGTTCGAAAGCAAGGGCGTCAAAGTTTGTTTCCTGACTGCGCCCGTAAACGAAGATACGTTGCTTATTCGCATGAATAAGCCCGAAAATCTTCCGCCTAATTCGGATTTTCTGTTCTCGGGACGTCCGTACGATATTCCGCTCACGCACCGCGATCTCGGAGCATGGGTATCCGATTTCGACAATGCGGTGAGCGAGTATCTCGATTGCACCGTGCTGTTGCCGCTGTCGGATACGTTGTTCCATACCGACGATTTATTCGACGCCGATTTCCATTTGTCGGATAAGACGGCGCCGATATATACCGAACGCATAACGCGCGAACTGCTGAAAGTATTAAACAAGACCGGGTAAGCATATGAAAAAAGCAATATTGACCGTCGTTACTGTACTTATATTTTTACTTATCGCACCCGTGACTATAGTGCTGGTCGGGTTCTGTTCGCCGCCGCAGTTCGGCGACACGTACTATGGCGAATTATCCCGAATGTACGACAGACTGACGAATGCCGAAGGCAGGAAAATCGTGTTGATAGGGAACAGCGCCGTTGCATTCGGCATAAGAAGCGATTTACTCGAAGCCGAGTTCCCCGGATATACCGCGGTCAATTTCGGGCTGTACGGTGCGCTCGGAACGAAACTTATGCTCGACCTCAGCAAACCGAACATAGGCGACGGAGATATAGTCGTTATCATGCCCGAATTTATAGGGCAATCCCTGTCGCTGTATTTTTCCGCAAAGGATACCTGGCGCGCCGTGGACGGAGATTTTTCCATGCTCGGCTGTATCGCGCCCGAGAACGTCGCCGAAATGGTCGGTTGTTTTCCCGGCTACGTCGGAGAAAAATTCGGGTATATGCAGACGGGCGGCGCGACGGCGGACGGCGCTTACAGCAGCGCGGCTTTCGGCTATGCGGACGGAAACGACGCGGGGTATATGACTTACGAACGCGCTTATAACATTATGGCGGGCGGTTACGACGCCACTGTGACCGCGGAAATGGACGTATCCGTAATAGGCGAAGGCTTTATAGATTACCTCAACGAATATAATGCTTACGTTTCTTCGCGCGGGGCGTCCGTATACTTCGGGTTCGTGCCCGTAAACGAACGCATAGTCACGGAAACCGACCGCGCCGATGCCGATGAGCTTTATTCGTTCCTGAGCTCCGAACTCGATTTCGGCGTATTGGGACATCCGTCCGCATATTTTCTGGATCACAGATGGTTTTACGATAATAACGTGCACATGAATTCGTCCGGAATGCTTGTTTTTACCGATCTTCTTGCCGAAGACCTGAAGCTCGAACTCGGTATAACGACGCCGAACGACATAGTCGTGCCTTCGCCTCCGGAGATTCCGGTCGGCGGGCACGAAACGGGAGATAACCGCGACGCGGCGTTGTTCGTTTATGAAAAAGCGTCGGGAGCAGACGGAGAATACATTCGCCTTACCGGACTGACCGACGAAGGAAAAACGCGGTCGGAAATAATTATCCCTTCCGATTACGACGGCATTCCCGTGCGAGAGTTCGACGCGTCCGCGTTCTTCGGAAATACGGTCATCGGAAGAATAACGTTGCCGGAAACGGTGCGAAGGATTTACGACGGTTCTTTCGAAGGCGCGACAAGACTTTCGTCGCTTGTATTTATGCACGATTCGATCGCGGGCATAAGCGCGGGTCGGGAGTTCCTGCGCGGCGCGGATAATTGTTGCATATATCTGAAAAAGGGCGTTAGTATCGCCGGTTGCGCGGGCGGCTGGGTGCAGTATCGGAGCCGTATCAGATATTATTGAAATTATGTTTGTCAAATGGATTTCGTCGCGGAAATTTCCCCTCACACAATGCCGCGGCGGAATTTATACGCCCTTACCGACGGGTAAGGCAAAACGACGTTTCCCGACCGGGAACGTCGTTTTTTTATTTGAATGTCATATATTATTAAAGATTATTTTTTGCCGAAAACCGTTACCCTTTGAGATATATTATTTAACGCCGTTTTTATATCGAAAGATATTATAAAGATATATTATATATAATGAAAAAGAGCGATATTCATATATTCGGCTCAGCCCAGACTCGGATTTAAGTCGTCGCTTGCATAAACTTTGAGTTTATGCGGTACGCAGACGATCATTCCGCCGCCGTCGGTGATCGCCGCGGTGCGTACGCAGTCGCGCCGGAAACTGCAGTCGGAGTCGGAGATATACGCGCGCCCGGTTTTTTCGATGACGAGCGTGTTGTACCCGCCGTCGGAATCTATCGTGATCGTAAGTTTGTCGGCGGTTTCTTCGCTCGCAACGCGTTCGGAAAATCCGCTTTCCACAGTCAGCGCGCCCGACGCAAAATCGTAGGTCAGCACGCGTTTTCCGTCCAGATCGGCATAAATTTTTTCGAGCGGCGGGGAACTGCGCGTAAAAACAAACGCGATAAAAAAAGCGAGGACGACTACAATTATCCCGCCGTAGATTATGAGATCGGCGGGTCGGAAAGGCTTTCCGTTTTTCACTTGTTCGATCTGCTTAATTGCCATTTTTCATTATCCGCGCTTCCTGTCGACGGTTCGTATATCCCGCACTTTGATGCCGTCGTCGCCGAGCGCGTAGTCGTTTGCGTCCGCGTTCGTCAGAAGCTCTTTCGTTTCGGAGTTATATATAAAGACTTTTTTGTCGGACAGCTTTTCATTGACGAATTTTTCGGTTTTTTCTTCGCTCATGCACATGAGCGCGGTGGTCAGCGCGTCGCCTTCCGCCGCCGTTCCGCCGAACAGCGATACCGCCGCCGCGCCGGTCGTCGGTCTGCCCGTTGACGGATCTATTACGTGACAGTATCTCGCGCCGTTTTCGATAAAGAAACGTTCGTAGTCGCCGCTCGTGCTCGCCGCGACGTTCGAAGCGAGGACGGTAAGATATTTGCCGCTTCCGCGCGGGTGGTTGAGTGCAACTTTCCAGTCGCCGTTATTCCCGTTCAGAAGTCTGAGCGAGCTTTGCCCGACTCCGACGTACGATTCGGTCACGCCGTGCTTTGAAAGTATTTCGGCGCATTTGTCCGCGGCGTATCCTTTGCCGATCCCGCCGAGATTGAGATTGACGGTATATTCTTTGCCGCCGATCGAAACGCAGGCGTCGGGTTTGGTTATAAAATATTTCCCGTCTGCTTCGGATAGTTTTACCGCGCCGAAATCGAGCAATTCGCTCGTGCGGAACGCTTCTATATATTCCTCGTCGGGGACGGACTGTACGTCGCGGTCGTACGGTTCGGTCGGCGTATAATTGCCGTCGAAGCGCGGCGAAAAGCCCCACAGATCGACGAGGTTACCGACCGCGGGATTGTACGCGCCGTCCGTAAGCTCGTACATCTCGGCGGCGATACCGAGCAGTTCGTACGCCGTGCGCGAGATCCCGAGCGTTTCTCCGCGGTTCGCGGCGTTGAATCGCGATACGTCCGATTCCGTGCCCGATCCGACCGCGCTGTCGATCTCCGCAAGCGCGGCTTCGCATTCGGCGATCGCTTTTCCGACTCTTTCGGTTTCGGCTTCGCTTGAAAAATCGGCGTATACCGCAAAAACCGTCAGCGTGCCGAAATAGCCGTAACGGTCGAATCTTTTGCCGCTTACGCTTCCGCAACCGAACAGCGGAGCCGACGCGAGAAGCAAACATAAGACTATGCCGATTTTTTTGATTAAGTTCATTGTCATGAGTATAACGGCATTCCTTACAATAAATTTATGGGGATACAGCAATTATCCCGATCGATAGGCGTGACCGTAGGACTCATGCATATTATCCCTCCGTTTCCGCGGGGGATACTGTTTGAATCGAGAAGGTCGTATTTTTTTATTTCGCGCTTGTTCGGGCTTGCGGATAATTTGATTTCCAAAGGGTGGATTTTATCGGCGTACTCGAGAAATAAATCGATTTCTTTGCTGTTGCTGTCTCTGAAATAACTTATATCGTAATTTACGGAATTGTATTCGAGTTCCTTGATAAGCTCGTTGATTGCGAAATTTTCGAAATAATATCCGGCGGCATTGCCGCTGAAAAGCGTATCGGCGGAGAGCCATTTTGCGAGATAGCTGCATAGACCGGTATCCCAAAAATATAATTTCGGCGTTTTGGAAAGCCGCTTGAATTTATTGTTGGAATACGGCGCGAGAGTATAGACGATGTGCAGTCGTTCCAGAAGCGCGAGCCATATTTTTGCGGTAGGCTGTGAAATCTGCGCCGTCATTGCGAGATTATTCATATTTAACTGTTGAGATACGTTCGCAGCGCACGCAGTGAGAAATTTCGTAAACCGCAATTCGTCCGTGATCCCTCCGACGGTTGCAACGTCCCTCAGTAGATAGGTTTCGATATATGACGAAAAATATACGGAGCGTTGTTCTTCATCTGCGTTTTGAACCTGAGGCATTCCGCCCCGCCATATTTGAGTAAATACCGAATTCACGTCAAACGGTTTTGCAAGCTGCTCCCTCCGCAATAATTCTTCCATCGAAAAACCGATAGGCGACGGAAAACAAACGTCGTTTATTTCATTCATGGAGAGCGGATACAGCGTCATTATACCGATTCTGCCCGCAAGCGATTCGGTCACGTTCTTCATCATGCTGTATTGCTCGGATCCGGTCAGCCAGAACAAACCATTTTCGTCGGACTCGTCGCATAAAATCTTTATATAAGGAAAGAGTTCCGGAGCTTTTTGCACCTCGTCTATAAGAATCGGCGGTTTATAGCGCATGAAAAACAATTTCGGATCTTGCTTCGCAAGAGCGAGAGTATCTTTGTCGTCAAGACTGACGTATGTCCGATTCTCGGATAAATGTCTGAGCATTGTCGTTTTTCCGACCTGCCGTGCTCCCGTCACCAAAACAGCCTTAAAAAACGTACTCATTCTGAGAAATTTGGATTCCAGATGTCTTTTGATATACATGACCATTCTCCGAAAAATTATGATATTTCAAAGTATATCTTAGAATATCATAAAAATTCATATAAGTCAAGAATTTCGTAACATTTGATTCGATACAAGAAAAAACCCGATAAAATGTTTGATTTTTATCGGGTAAAACTGGTTGCGGGGAGAGGACTCGAACCTCCAACCTCTGGGTTATGAGCCCAGCAAGCTACCGATTGCTCCACCCCGCGACGAGGGGAAATTATTAACTTGATTCGGCTATGCGGGGGAAAGCCCGGCAAGTTACCGATTGGTCCCCGCGACGAGGGGAAATATTAACTTTATTCGGCTATGCGGGGGAAAGCCCGGCAAGCATTTAACTTAATGCTTAGGCAGTATACACTATTATATGCGATTTGTCAAGAAAAAATACGCCGCTGTCAAATTTTTCTTTCAAGCGCCATATTTTCGGAGTATAGAGCATAGAATACATAAATTGTAAATAATATGCATTCAATATAGGCGTAAAACGGTGGAATAATAATTCAGAGTATTTTTATTACTTGACACTTGTCGAACAATCGTGTATAATGTACACATTCCGAGAATTCGATTGTACTTACCATTCAGGGGGTAAATAGAAAAATGGCTAAAGTCAGATGTGCAAGATGCGGCGAAATATTCGCAATGCAGATGGAGGATATTCAAGTATGCCCCCGCTGCGGTTGCCGCATGCGTGTTCATCGCAGACCGACCTCGCCGAGCGCATATAAGTCTTCGCCTAAGCCCGGAATGGACGAGTACGAAGCGTTACGCAAAGACTACATGGAGATGATGCGGGAGAAATCGAAAGAGAAAGCGGAAGGCATATATCTTACAAAAGCAGAATATACTTCGCTGGTCGAAAAAGCGGCAAATGCCGACAAATCGCACCCTCGTACGATTTATCAGACTGTTTATCAGCCCGCGCCCGCCGCTCCCGAGGTCAAACCTGCGGAACCGATCAAAAAACCCGAGCCGGAGCCCGCTCCCGAGCCTAAGCCGGAGCCTAAGCCCGAGCCGATTCCGGAACCTCAGCCGGAGCCTAAGCCCGAGCCTAAACCGGAGCCTCAGCCGGAACCTAAGCCCGAGCCTAAACCGGAGCCCGTTCCCGAGCCTCAGCCGATATTCATAATGCCGGAGCCGAAACCCGAGCCGATTCCCGAACCTCAGCCCGAGCCGCGGTTCTTTGTCCCCGAGCCGGAGCCTCAGCCGACGTTCATAATGCCGGAGCCCGCTCCCGAGCCTAAGCCGGAGCCTAAGCCCGACTCGCTTTACTCTATGCCCGAATCCGATCCGATTTATTTCAGCACGGATTCCGAGCCGGAGCCGGAAACCAAAAAAGACAAGAAAAAGAAGAAAAAGAAAGGGAAGAAGGGAAAACTTTATAACGATCGCGACGTTCGCAATTATAACAGCCGCGATTTCGGCGATCTCGATTTCACTTCGCCCGATTACGATAAGCCCGTCAATCCCGAATTCGATTACTCCATAACCGATCCGAAAGCCACCGACGTGACCGAGGACGAAGAAACGGTTATCAAACGGCGGACGTTCAAGCTCAATAAAAAAGGTATCGTGTTCGGATGGCTTGCATTCATCGCGATGTTGCTTGCGGCGGCGATGTCCGGAGCTCTCCTCATATTCAATATAATGGGCGAGGAGATCGGTATAATGGGCGAGGGCATGACGGCTATGTCGTTGTTCTTACCCGAAGGCGGTTGGGCGCTTACGGGCGGAGCGTTCCCGTTCAATCCGTTTATCGCGCTCGTGCTTTTCCTGCCCGCCGTGCTCATGATATTCACGTTCATTTCGGCAATCAAGCGAGGAAAGAAAGGCAAGTTCTTCATTGCGTTCTTTGCACTGATCGAAGCGATTGCAATGTTGCTGCTGTGGATGGTCGCGGAGATGTCGAACGCTCCCGACGTCGTTTTCGGGCTTTTGTCTTTAGACGTGTTCGGCACGCTCGTTTCGTATATGCAGATCAATAACCTGTTCGTATGGCTGGCGTTCGGACTGAATGCGTTTGCGTTCCTTATGGTGTTTATCGCGGGCATTCTTACGCACTCCAAGAAGAAGATCAAGCGTCTGCTCGAGCTTCCCGAAACTGACGACAGTTTCGACGACTTCGACGATAATACGGATAAGGACGCGGATAAAGCGGTGATAGTGACCGGCGACGATTACGATTCGGACGATCACGAATATTAAATCGCAAAAAACGCTTGCAATTTGAAAACGAATATGCTAAAATGTAAAAGCTTCTCTTGAGTGAGGAGCTTTTATCCTTGCTTGCGCACCGTTACGGCGGGGTAGGCGCAGGCTTAAAATCCACAAGGAGGTAAAACAACTATGACTGATTACGAAGTGCTTTACATCGTCTCGCCGAAGACGGAGGAAGCCGCGCGCGAGGAACTTATTGCCCGTTTCGAGAAGGTCGTTACCGCCGCAGGCGGAACTGCCGAAGTCAACAAATGGGGTATGCGCAAACTTGCTTATAAGATCGACTTTATGAGCGAAGGCTATTACGTCCTCATGAGCTACAGCGGTCCTTCCGATCTTCCCGCGGAAATCGAGCGTCAGATGCGTATCACCGACGCCGTAATGAGATTTGTTACGACCAAGAAGGTATCGAACAAACTCACCCGCGCAGAGGAGGAAAGAAAAGCAAAGGCGGCGGAAAGAGCAGCCGCCAACGCAAAAGCCCGTGAAGAAGCCGCAGCGGCAGCCGAAGCGGCGGCAGCGGAAACGGAAGCCAAAGCGGACAAGGTCGAAGAAGCTGGCGAAACGGTAGCCGAAACGGCAGCATCGGAATAATTCGCTTGCATCACATCAGGAGTCAAAAATGAATAAGATTTTTCTTATCGGTAATCTGACGGGAGATCCCGACTATTCGGTATCGGCGAGCGGCGTGCCCGTTTGTCGTTTCACCGTAGCGGTCAATCGCCGTTTTAATTCCGGTTCGTCGGACGGCGAGCGCACGGCGGATTTCTTCCGCGTCGTGACGTTCCGCAAGACGGCGGAGAATTGCGGTTCGTTCCTTGCAAAGGGAAGAAAAGTAGGCGTGACCGGCTCCATTCAGATCAACGATTATACAGACAAAGAAGGCAACAGACGTCAGAGCGTGGACGTTACGGCGGACGAGGTCGAATTCCTCACTCCGAAAGGCGAGGCGGGAGAAAGCTCCGCGCCCTCCGCTCCGAAACCAAGCCGTAACCTCGAACCGGTTTCCGACGACTCCCTTCCGTTTTAATTAAACCAATCAGGAGTAAAATCATGGACAATAAAAAAGTTTCGTCCGCAAGCAAAGACTTCGGCGACGACAAGGCAAAAAAGCCCCGCCGTCCCATGAAGAAAAAGGTTTGCGAATTCTGCGAAAAAGGCATTGCCGAAATCGACTATAAGGACGTTTCGCGCCTCAGAAAATACGTGACCGAAAAGGGTAAGATCATCTCCGCCCGCACGAGCGGTTGCTGCTCGCGTCATCAGCGTCAGCTTACCGTCGCTATCAAGCGTGCGAGAATGGTCGCGCTTCTTCCGTTCAAGGGAGAATAAGAAAAGAATTTGTAAAATAATTACAAGCATAAAAAATCGTCGTAAGTTAAAATATCGGGTTGCGGCGATTTTTTTGTTTTTATGAATAGAAACTCAAAAATGCTTGCTATTCGCAATACAAATGAGTATAATATATGTGAAAAGTCTTTTCGGAGGTAAATTAAATGGCAAGAACCGCAAATGTATACGTAAGATTGGAACCGTCGGTAAAAGAACAATCCGAAGCTATTCTCAATCGGTTGGGAATTCCTATGTCTAACGCCATAGCGTTGTTTTTACAGCAGGTTATTTTACAGCGCGGTATTCCGTTCGACGTAAAACTTCCCGAAAAAAAACCTATATCGTTCGGAGAATTGACGGACGAACAATTTAACGCGCTTATGGAACAGGGGATTGCCGACTACGCGGCAGGCAGAGTTCATTCGGCGCAAGACGTGCGCGCGCAAATGCAAAAGGAATTCGGGGTATGAATTTTGAAATAATATATTCGGATTCGGCATTAACGGACTTACGGAATATATATCGCTACATTGTGACCGAATTGCTTGCGCCGGACGCGGCAAAGCGTATAAGCGAAAGCATTATGTCTGCGGCGGAAAGCTTGGAGGAAATGCCCTTCCGCAATCCGACTTATGACAAAGAGCCGTGGAAAAGTCGGGGTTTGCGGAAACTCATTGTCGATAATTTTATCGTTTTCTACTTGCCGATAGAACATACAAAGCAGGTCTTAATCGTAACGATCATGTACGGCAAGCGGAACGTCGAAAATGTGTTGAACGAGATAGAAATAGAAACAGAAAAACGGTAACTTATACAAGCATAAAGGGTTGTCGCGAGTCAAAATATCGGGTTGCGGCGATTTTTTTGTACGTTTTTGAGTTTTTTATATTCGGTTCTTGTTGTTTTTGTAAGAACAAGACCACAATATATTGTGTTTTGCGTGAAATTACGTGCTATTTTCAAAAATTTTGTCAAAAAGTCTTGATATTTTATTTTGACGGTGGTATAATGTGCATAAGAAAAAGCCTTATATTGCGCCGATTGGCGGAAAATTACCGCCCGGCGAATGCAATGAAACCCGAAAGCCGTACAGGACTTTCCGGCGGAGCATTGCATAACAGGAGGGATTTTTTATGAAAAAATACGAATATAAATCCGGGGGGGGTACTTTTAACCACTAAGCAAAGCGCCGCTACGCGCGCGTTGCTCTATATCCTCGCGCTATTATTCTGTGTCGCACTCGCTGTCGGCGCAGTTTTTTTGTGCAATCTCGGCAACGCAAGTAATAATGATATAATTGACAATATCGCAAATGCGGAAGAAGTAGACGTCACTAAGATAATTGTTTCGGGTACGCCGTCGGCAACGGGTGAGCATAGCGCTACCTTAAACGACGTAAAAGCGAGCATAAGCAATAATGGGTATTCCTCTACACTTCCGGCATATTCCGGTATGTCTAACGGAGTTGCTTCCGTTGCCGGAAACGTTTCTCCGAATACTCAGAATAATAATAACTGGATTGATCTCTCAACCTTATGGACGGCTAAAGGCGTATCCGCGTATATCGAGATTAAATATGATTTTTTTGTCCCGGCAGGCGCAACCTTAAATTATAAATTCGGGCCGTATATCTATGTGGGCACGCCGTACGAAACAGTTACGTATTGGCAGGCAAAATACGGTATATTGGGTGATAAAACCGCAAGCGAGTTGGGCGGTTTTGACTCGATGGAAACGATTTGGACGAAATCATATTCCGGAGCGGCAACTGTCGTTAACTTTGGTGAATCGGTGACCACGGATGCTGTTATGTCGTTTACCAACGATACCAACGCCGATAAGATTATAACGAAATATTTGGGATTTTGGATGATAGCGAGCCACAGCGGAACTCCTAATGCTTCACATAAGTTTGAAGCGGGTTTCGGTCCGAATTGGATAATAAAAGAAATTGTCGCGCCTACGCCGTCTAAGATAGAAGCCGAGTACGACGGCAACAGCAAATGGATAACCGCCGCCGACATACAATCGAAGAATAGTTGGATCGAGAGCTCGACCTGGCTTGCCAAGGACGATAGCAATAACGACAAGTATTTGCAGGTCAAGAAAATAGAGTACACCGACGGCGACGGCAACAAGACAGATTACGGTACGGACACGACAAAGATCGTGGAAGCCGGGACGTACAACGTCACCGTCGCGATGAACGGAATAAGGTGGAAGGGCGGAACGACCGGCGAAAAGTCGTTCATAATAAACATATCGCAAAAGGACGTCGGTACGCTTGTGCCGAAAGTCGACTACGGGACGAACGACGACGGAACGACGAAAGAATATTATTCGGGCACGCCTGCGAGCGGTTTCCCCACCATAAGTCTGCCCGACGGTTGGGACACGACGAACCTCGGCGGAACGATCAAATGGGACGACGGTCAGACGCTTGGCGAAACCGGCGATTATAACTGGACATTCACGCCGAACGATAAAAACTATGACAAAAAGACGGGTACGGCGCAAATAACGGTAGTGCCGCTTGCCGTGAAAAGCATTTCGGCGACGCTGTCGAAAAGCGCGGGAAATATATACACGTCCACGAGTCTGACGGAGCTGCTCGGCAAGCTGACCGTTACAAAAACGTACAACAACAGCGCCGAACCCGTCCCCGCCGGTAACAGCGAAGTCAAATGGGCGACGGGCGCGAAACTTGTCGCGGGCGATAACGTAGAACTTACGCTCGAATTCAAAGCGAACGCGGGGATCACTTGTACCGTCACTATACCGAAGGTTTATGCGGTAGTTCCCGCCGAACTCGAAGTGTCGCTTAACGAGGGTTCGACGGTATACACGTCGACGAGCCTCGACGACCTGAAAACCATGCTTACCGTCAAAGAAATAAACAACGACGGCACGGACGGCGAAACGCTGACAGCGGAGCAGTTTACTTTCCCCGACGGGTTTGCGCTTACGAGCGGAACAGTAACGGTGACGGTAATACATATGCACGGAGAAGGCGATGACGCGGTCGAAGTAAGCGGCGACGTGAGCATTACCGTCGGTACGGCTGCGGTAAAGAAAGTCGAAGCGACGGTAAACGTGCCTGCAGGCGTAACGCTGTGGGAAGGCGTGGCGGCGAATACGATAAAGCAGTATCTGACGGTAAAAGCAACGCTTGACGACGGCAACGAGACGGTAAAAACGCTCGATCCGAAAAAGGATAATTATACCGTGACGGTAATCGGTAGCGCCAATAACGTGCTTACAAAGGGCAATTGCGCGTTTACGGTTACTTACGGCGGAAAGACTTCGGCGGTAAGGACGATTACGGTCGCGGAAGTGCTGGTCGACACGTTGACGGCGACTTACGTTCAGCCCGGAACCATATACAGCTCCGCGACGGTGGACGATCTCCAAATAAATCCGTATCTTACGGTGGACGCGGTATTCAACAACGGCGACGAGGAGACTCTCGATTATTCCGATTATACCGTGACCGTTCCGAAGAATTTTTCGTCGACGAACAATACGGTGACGGTGACCTGGAAAAAGGGCGAGACGACTAAGACGGCGACGTTTACCGTGACGGTGACAGACGTAGACGTTTCGGGCGTGACCGCGACTTTTACGCTTCCCGAGGGGACAAAAATCACCGCCTCGAACGTTGCGGACGATTTGAAGAAATGGCTTGTTGTCGAACTGAATTATAACAACGGCGACAAAAAGACGCTGAAAGCGACCGAATACGATTTGACAGCCGACAGCGTTTACGGCGAGAATAACGACAAGCTGTGCGCGGGCGAACGCACAATAACGGTCAGGTACGACGACGAAACGACGACTACATTTACCGTGACGGTGGACAAAGCCGCGATAGATAACGGCGATATAGAATTCAAGCCGACGGGTTCTGGCTCGGGCGGCGGACTGACCGACGACGGCAACGGCGGATTTACCGGGACATACAAGCCGGGCGGCGATTTCGGCATAGACATCGATCCGGATACACTGCCCGACGGCGTGACGGTCAAGACGGGTTATCCCGTATACAAGAAGTGGACGGGCAGCGGCAATCCTACTTATGACGGCGACGGTAAGCCGACGGGTTCGGGCTGGACTTCGCTTCCCGCAGGCGAAAAACCGACGGGCGCGGGGACTTACGTCGTGGATATAGACTTCGATTACGACGAGGATAATTTCGACCCGATCGATCCGATTTCCGCAATAATCGATATAGAGAAAGGGGACATCGACACTACGAGCGCCGCGCCTAAGCCCTCGGGCGACGACAACGGACTTACGCCGGGCGAGAACGGCGGCTATTCGGGCACATACAAGCCGGACGGCAATTATGAAATAGACGTCGATCCGGACACTCTGCCTGACGGAGTAACGCCGAAAGCTCCCGAATACGTCAAACTTAAGGAGGGCGGCGATCCGGATAATCCGACAGACTGGATACCGGTAGATAAGCCGGACGGCGCGGGAACATACAAAGTCGTAATAGGACTCGAGCCCGACGATAAGGATAATTACAACGAGCTCGATCCGATAGAAGTCATACTCGTGCTGTCGGATAAGACTGTGGATAAGATCGTTGCGACGGTGGACGGCGACGCGAAATTCGACGCGAGAAGCACGCTCGACGATCTGAAAGCGAAGATCAAAGCGGAGATCGTATACAACAACGGAACGAAGGACGACCTTGACGCGGACAAGTTCACGCTTTCCTGCGACGGAATGACCGACGGCAGATTCAATGCCGGCACGCAGACGGTCACCGTGACGTACAACGACGGCACGACGGAGTTTACGACGACGGTTGACATAACGGTGGCGAAAGCGAAAGTCGCACTGCCCGTATATACCGGCAAGTACGGCTATACCGGATCGATGATAAAGCCTTCCGCAAGCGATTTCGACGGGTTTGACGACGCGGTCATGATTTTCGTCGAAAGCAAGTTGCAGAGCGGCATAAACGTCGGAGTATATAAAGCGGTGTTCGCGCTTAAAGATCCGGATAATTACGAATGGGCTTTTCC
Organism: uncultured Clostridia bacterium; assembly: GCA_947385185.1. GTDB lineage: Bacteria > Bacillota > Clostridia > Christensenellales > Pumilibacteraceae > Protoclostridium. The sequence continues at coordinate 492 of CANDJX010000008.1, read as the reverse complement.
TGCGGCGGAGCAGGCGATTGCATTCTCCGCCATGCTTTACGACGGTGAACCCGAACTTACGGCGGGCGAAGCCTCGGTTGACTGGAACATAATAAAAGCGGTCGTTACCGCGACGCGAACGGGCGAAGAACTTCCGGTATTTACGAGCGACAGCTTCAAAGGCTCGCTTGCCGAAACGGTCGTTCTGAAATATTATACCGACGCCGGTTGCACGAACGAGATCGCGGCGGACGCAATTGCCGGAGGCGTGACGTATTATGTAAAAGCGGAGTTTACGGATACCGCTAATTTCGAAATGGATGAAACGGCATTGGCATTTTCGTCGCCGTTCGAGTATACCGTCTCGGCGACGTTCTGGGACAACGTGACGAGATTTCTCGGCGCGAACTGGTGGTGGATAGTCATAGCGGCAGCGGCGCTTATATTGCTCGTTTTGCTTATAATCCTTGCGGTGCGTCACAGCAAGAAGAAAGCGGCGCGGCTCAAAGCGGA
>CANDJX010000007.1 GCA_947385185.1 uncultured Clostridia bacterium | reverse complement strand
GTGATCTCGCGGGCGCGGTCGGAACGGAAATTGAAGAATATCACCGAATCGCCGTCATGCACGCCGTCGTAATCTCCGACGACCGAAGCGCGGATAAATTCGTCGGTCACGCCTTCCGCATACGACTTGGCGGTAACCGCGCCGGCGGTGGCGTAATGCTCGCCCACGCCGGCATACATCATGTCGTAGCCTTCCTTGACGCGTTCCCAGCGATTGTCGCGGTCCATATAATAATACCTGCCGATGACCGTCGCGATCTTACCGACGCCGAGTTCTTTTATCTTTTTCTCGAGCTCGGCTATAAACTCCCCGCCCGACGTAGGCGGCACGTCGCGCCCGTCCATAAGGCAGTGCACGAAAACTTTGGTAAGTCCGTTGATCTTCGCCGTTTCGAGAAGCGCGTAAAGGTGCGTATTCATGGAATGCACGCCGCCGTTCGAGAGCAAGCCGACGAGGTGCAGCGCGCTGTCGTGCTTTTTGCAATTCTCGATCGCGGCGACGAAACGGTCGTTCGTATAAAATTCGCCGTCCGAAATCGCTTTATCGATCGCGGTGATGTCCTGATAGACCACGCGTCCCGCGCCGATATTGAGATGCCCGACCTCGCTGTTACCCATCTGTCCGGCGGGAAGTCCGACGGCAAGCCCGCTCGCTTCGATGAGTGTGTGCGGATATTTGCTCATAAGTCGGTCGAGATTCGGAGTACCCGCGGCGGTAACCGCGTTTCCGTTCGTTTCGGTTCTGTGACCGAAACCGTCCATAATAATTATTGCGTCGGTTTTCATAGTTCTTAATTCCTTTTTGCCGAAAATCTTTCCGTCGATTATTTTACCACTACCGCGGATAAAAAGCAACTTAAATTTACGCGCGCGAAAAAAATTTATCATAAGTATTATACGCCCAACCTGCGCATGATCGATAAAAGCCCGCGCAAAAAACGCAGGCTTTTACGGCATATAAACGTATAATGATATGACTGCCCGGACGTCATTTTTCTTCCGAGGACGTACTTTTGCTCATCTGTCGACGTTTTGCGCGTTTTCGCCCGTCTGTTCTTCGGCTTGCGCTTCCTCTTTTCCGTTGCCTTGCGCTTCTTCGGCTCGCGACAGCACGTACGACTCCGCGTTGACTCCGACTATATTTCCCGTATACAACGCAAGCGGGACAGCGACGAGCACGGCGACGAGCGCGCCGAAAACAAGCCACACGAGCAGGGCGGCGGCAACGGAGATCAGCCAGATAATGACTGACGACAGAAAATAAAACAGAATATTTTTTACGTTGACTATCTCGCGGATATGCAGTTCTTTTCTTCCGTGGACGACCCACGCGCCGAGCATGGACAAGAAACACGTCAGGATTATATACACAGTCACCGCCAGAGGCAGAACGGGCGCAAACACAGCCGCGAGATAAACGGCGAGCACGGTAACGGCGGTGACTATCACCGTCTGGAATATCCATGCGACGATCATTTTGACGACGCCGCGGCTCGCACTGACATGACGGAGCACTTTGAGCGTAACAAAATTCGCAAGCGCGACGCCGATGACGACGAGCACGACAGCCCATATAAGATTCGTCCTTATCACGCCGACGAAAGTTGCGACGATCGCCTGCGCGTTCGCACCGAAATCGGCGACGGCAACGTCGAGCGTCTCGAAAAAGCCGACGACGGTATTTCCTATCCAGTCGCTGTCGAGAACCTCGCCGACGGTTTCGAAAAAATTACCGTTCCAGTCGACGAGCGAAAAAGCGTACTCGAAATAGTCGCCTACTATCCCGCCCGCATTGTTCACCGTCGAAGAAAACAGTTCGACGAAATCGTCGAGCATGACGCCCGCCGCCGTCACCACCCTTCCGACGAGCGTCACAGAGGCAAGCACAATAAAAAGATATATTATACCCATCGGGACAAAAAGGTATATAAGGTTTTTGAAATAATTTTTAAGCGACGATTTTATCAAGTTTTACAGAATTCCGTCCTTACGAGCTTTTTTTAACGAACGGCGGCGCGGCGAATGCAATCGCAGTCCGTTTTCTTCGGTTCTCCCGCATATACGGTCGGGCGCGCCGCGGCTTCCGTTTCACCGTTTTTTTCGGTTCCCGACGAAGCGGGCGGTTTTATCCTTCGTATATGTACTTCCAGTTCGTAACGTCGAACAGCCCTTTGTGATTGAGCTTCGCCGCGGGAATGACGATGAGCGACAGGAACGACAAAAGCATGAACGGTTCGATATCCTTATTATAATCGGACGCGGCGAGCGCTTCTTTCAGCTTGCTTCTGATCTCCATCGCTTCTTCCGCCGTCCGCGCAGTCATAAGCCCGGCGATCTCGAGCGGCAGTTTTCCGACGAGTTTTCCGTGCGATACCAGCGCAAGCCCGCCGTCCTCGCCCAGACTGTTCACTGCGAGCGCCATATCCTCCGCGCTGTCGCCGAGCACCGTTATGTTATGGCTGTCGTGCCCGACCGTCTGCGCTATGGCTCCGCCCTTGAAACGGAACCCTTCGACATAGCAATGACCTATGTCGCCGGATGCGAAATGCCGTTCGATACAGCACATCAGGTTAAGCCCCTCCGGCGTGTCACCCGCTTTCCCGAGCTCCGTCACTACCGTGCGCGGATACACCTTCATGACGGGCATCCCGGGCTTAAACGGGAATTTAAGCGACTCGGGCGTTATTTCGGGGATATGCACCGTACCCGTGACCATATCTACGGAAGCGGGAGCAACTTCGAACAGCGGCTTGCCGTCCTCCGCCGCAAGCTTTCCGTGATAGAAAACCTTGTCCACCTTCTGCGCCGTAATATCCGACGTGACGAGGAAGTCCGCCGTCCAGCCCGGGGCTATGCCGCCCGTACGGGCTATACCGTACGCCTCGTAAGCGTTGAGCGACGCGATCGTGATCGCATCCACCGCGTCCATGCCGCACTCGACGGCAAGACGCACGCAGTTGCCCACCGTTCCGTAATTTATCAGATCCTCGATGTTCCTGTCGTCGGTGCAGAACAGAAAACGTCTGAGATTGGTCTTGTTCACGGCTTTTACGAGCTCGCGCAGATTTTTGGTCTGACTGCCTTCGCGTATCAGCACGTACATACCGCGACTCACTTTGTCGAGTGCTTCTTCCGCGCTCTCGCACTCGTGATCGGTGAGTATGCCCGCGGACAGATACGCGTTCAGCGCGTTCCCCGTCAGTCCGGGCGCATGTCCGTCTGCTATCGGACAAACCCCGAGCTTGGCGAGTACGTCGGGGTCGCAGCCTATGACGCCGGGATAGTTCATCATTTCGCCCAAACCGGACAAACCGTATTTACCTACTATGCGTTTCACTTCCGCCGCGCCCAGCACGCACCCCGAGCGATCCTCGGGCGCGCTCGGCACGCACGACGGCATCATGAACCGTACGTCGGCGGGTATTCCCTTTACGTCGTCGAGCATGAATTTAATGCCGTTTTCCCCGCACACGTTGGCGATCTCGTGCGGGTCGGCGTTATACGCGGTCACGCCTTTCGGTATCGATATTTTCAGATACTCGCTCGGGCGCACCATGACCGACTCGAAATGCAGATGCGCGTCGTAAAACGAAGGCATGACGAACTTACCCGTGCCGTCGATCTCCGTCTTACCCGAATACTCGCCCACTCCGGCGAACTTGTCGCCGATCACCGCAACGTCGCCTTTTACGGTGCGTCCGTTGAATACGTCCACGACCGTCGCGTTTTTGATCACTACGTCCGCTTCCGTTCTTCCCGCCGCCGCGTCGATAACAGTTTTTCTGTCCATAAGTTTCTCCCTTTTTCGAAAATTTTATATCGGCTTTCCGATGTGAAATTGTATTTTGTTAAATTATATAATACTTTCGGCAAAAAAGCAATGATTTTACAAAATTTGCAAAAAGCAATAAATCGCGGACAAGTAAATGCGCAAACGGCGTTCATAGCATAAAAAAACCGCGGCTTTCCGCACAAAACGGAAAACCGCGATAATATTCTTTTGTCAGGCGAATAAATTTCTTTTCGTCACGTTTTGATTAAACCATGCAGTGTACTTCTTATAGTAAACCGTATCGAGCGCTATCGTGGAAACAAAATAAATCACTGCGATTATTCCCGTGGGAATAAGCATAATAAACTGGAACTGGAATTCCACTTCGAACATAATCACAACCATTGCCATTGCAAGATTTTGCATGACGGCGTAGCCTATAAATATAAACAATGCGACGGTGCAGACGAATCTGACTATAAGACCGGCGATCACATTCGTCCTGCTGCCTTTGTCGGAAGAAAGAAACGTAGCTTCCGAGAACAGATCGAAATTGGCTATATCCTCTCCGAAACCGGTCTCTCCGCAATGCTGTTTGAGATACGTAACGGCGTCGAGTTTTTTCCGATATATCCAGTTCCCGCATCTGAGCTTTATGAAACCGTCGTGAACGGGATCGAACAAAACGTCGATTATTTCGAATACGCATATAAGTCCGATCATGCACCGAAGCAAAGTAACCATCTGCTCCGCTTCGGAAACCTGTTCGAGCGACGATTTCTGTATCCACAGAATGAAAAAAACTGCGCCGATTGCAAAAAATACGCCGGACAGGATACGGATCAGTATCTTAAGCCACTTGAAACTTTTCATCATGAATCCGTCCACCGGCGACGACTTCTGCCATACGCGGAGCGGATCTTCGACAATCGCAGTCGCGCTTTCACTCGGAGCGGACTCGGCGGAGAAAAAACTTTCCGATTTTTGCGTCTGTCCGGCGCTCTGCGATTGCTCCGGTTTACCGGACGAATATCCGCACGAAGGACATATATCGACCGAGCCTACAAACACACTGCCACACTCCGGACAGACGGTGAACGCGCAACCGCAGTGCACGCACTGTTTCGCACTCGAAGAAATCTGTTTCCCGCATTCGGGACAATTTATAAGCGCCATTTCATTTACCTCTCTATATCATCTTTAAGTATATCTATACTTTCGAAAAAGTCTTTGTCTTTCAGTTGCTTGGGACTGAACAGCAACGTATACGATACGTTCTTTTCTTCTTTCAGCCATTTCTGCATTTTTTTCATTATTATGAGTTCGTTATGCCTGTGCTTTTTATAGAAAACTTTGCGTTGCAGAATATTCGCACTCAAAAAAATCAACGTTAACGCCAACGAAACAAGCATGATTACAATAACAAAAACAGGCGCGTCCTCTTTTGACGCCTGATGGTAAATCATACCCCCGATCCAGAAACCAGCGAACAAAAATACGAATACGACGTATGCAACGCACGTGAAATTGATAAACTTCAAAAATCTTTCCCTGCGTTTCTCGCATTCCTCATACACGGGATATTTTTTATAGAATTCCCGTTTCAAAACATTCTTGTCGTCAAACGACAGTTTATTGTAATCTATGATCTCCCGCGCCGCGGTTTCTTTCTTTTCTTCCTTGACAAGAGAAAATCCGCAATGTATGCATGCCTTAGCCGTGTCGCTTATTTGCTTCCCGCACTTAGGACAAGTTATCAATGCCATATCTTTCCGCTTCCTCTTATTAGTTAAATATTAACTATAGTATATTGTATTAACGATTAAAAGTCAACTAATTTAGTTAAATACGTTATAATTATTTACAATAAGAGTTAATTATAGCATAAGGAGCAAAAATATGACGTTCGGAAGCAGAATAAAAGCGCTGCGCGAAGATTCGGATATGACGCAAACGCAGGTTGCGGAACTCATACCGATGAACCAATCGAATTACAGCAAAATCGAACGCGACCAACAGGAGCCCGATCTCATGCAACTCAAAAGGATAGCCGAAATCTTCGGCGTAAGCGCGGATTATCTTCTCGGCATAACAACGGACGAAACGGTCGCAAAAGACGCTCTTTTCGCAAAAAAAATAATAAACCTTTACAAAGATATGTACTGAACGCAAAAAGGACGTGAATCTGATTCCCGTCCTTTGTTCGTTATCGAGCTCTTTATACGTCCTTGTTTTCGGTCGCCACGCGCGTCGTTTTCGAATTACCAGCTGTCTTTCAGCAAGAAATCTTCTATACGGATCATTTGTATCCCTTTATCGTTCCCTACTGCAAGACCGTCTTTCGCGACGACATATTTATGATAATGGTCATTTATATCCATTAGATTATCCGTTTCCCTCGAAGAGTCTGCAGGCAATTCTCTGCACACTTGAACATATATTTTTTCGCCGCGTCTTTCGCCGATAAAATCTATTTCTTTCGTTCCGTTTTTTCCGATATAGACCTCGTACTTTCTACGCTTCATTTCAAGAAATACGATATTTTCAAGCATAGCGGCAACCATTTTGCCGTCGAAACCCATTTTACCGTACTTAAGCGATATATCCGAAAGATAATATTTCTCCTGCGTTTTCAAAACCGCCTTGCCGCATATATCGTATCTTTGGCATGGATAAATAATAAACGCTTCTTCGAGCCATTTGATATAATTATAAATCGTTTCGACCGAAAGCGTCCTTTTTTCGTTTTTCAAAAAATTAACAATCGAGTTTGCCGAAAAAGTTTTCCCGACGTTTTCCACGATATACTTAACTACCCTGTCGAATAAATCGCGGTTGCGTATTTTATGCCGGCGTGAAATATCCCTCGTAATGACCGTCGAGTATATTCCGTCCGCTATCTGATAAGCGGACTGCAAATCAAAGTTTCCTATACCTATTATCGGGAAACCGCCGTACTGCAAATATTCTTCGAACATTTCTTTTGCATTACCGTCCGATTTGCCTTTGAACAATAAATACTCTTTGAAAGACAGCGTGTAAACGGGAATGGAAACATAACGTCCGGAAAGATAAGTAGATATTTCGCTCGACATAAGCTTTGAATTAGAACCCGTAACATAAATATCGACGTTCTCGCCTTCGAGAAGGCTGTTTACGGCTTTTTCCCAACCGTCTATCTCCTGCAATTCGTCAAGAAAAAGATAACACCTTCCCTTACCGTCGATTGCGGATTTCAGATCGGCATACATTTCCTTTGCCGTAAAATTATTATCGATATCCATTTCGTTATATTTCCTGGATACGATATTTTCTTTGGCGATACCTCGTCCGATAAGTTCTTCCTTTATCATATCGAATATGGTCGATTTTCCGCAACGGCGAACGCCCGCCAATATTTTAACAAGCGGTACATCGATAAAAGGACTTATTGCTTTTATATAATCGGCTCTGTAAATCATACTAAACCTCCGGTACATTATGAATTATATCCAAAAACTTTGATTTTGTCAATAGTTTTTTCGATATAGAAGTAAAAACTTCATAATTTCACATACTTTTTCGGTGTATATCGAAAACTTTCCCATGCAAAAAGCGACCTCGGCATTTTTCCGAAACCGCTTTTGTTTGCAGAGATTTTTATTTTTTGAGCCTGAACTCTTTTTGCAACAGCTCTTTTACGCGAGTCTGAAGCTCGTGAAATCGAGCCGTCCTTTTCCTTCGTACTTAAAGAAAAGCGAACTCTTACCGTCTGGAACGGCGAGCGGAGCGGAAAACTCTTTATACTCCCTGCTCGGTTTTATGTCGATGATAGCGACCGGCTCGCCGCCTTCTTCGGCATATACGACCATTCTGCCGCGGGCGTTCCCCTTGACCGTAACGCCGATTTCCTTCGCGCCGTCGAACATGAAATACTTATACCCCGCGACCGATCCGTCGCGCACGTTCGCGATATACTGATCGCCGCTGTCCTCGCGGTCGCCGCCGGTCTGCGTAAAGTACGGGTGCGAACCCTCTCTGCCGCGGAACACGGAATAGAATCTCGTGCCCTTCTGCGAATAAAGATTGCACGCTATGCGCGCCTCGTACACGCCCCTGCCCTCGAGCGGACCGCCGTTCAGCCCGCAGCTCGTGACCTCTACGTGACCGATGGATCCGTCGGGCGCGATCTCGATCTGCTCGGCGCACGCCTGACGCGAAAACTGATGTCTGTTCGTCTGACGGTGATAGAACACGTAATATTTCCCGCACGCCTCGACGACAGACCCGTGCGTGTTGCCGGTGTAGTTCGCGCCCTCTTTCGGACACATTCTGCCGCGCAGTCCTATATCTCCGATGCTCACGATCGTGCCGCCGTACTCGAAAATCCCGTCCGGAGTATCGCACGTCGCGTAACAAAGCTCGTGACCGAGGAAAGACGAATAAATGAAATAGTATTTATCGCCGATTTTTCTCATGGACGAGGCTTCGAAGAATTCGTGACCCTCGAACGGCGTGCCTTTGGCGTTGCGCTTGCAGTGCACTCCGATGTATTTCGGTTCGACGGCGACGGTCACCATGTCCGGCGCGAGCCCGGTCACCATAGCGCCCTTGCGGCTGAGCGGCTTACCGCCCGTAAGGAAGAACGGATAGAACGTCGGGCAGAACCCGGTATAGAGATACGTCCTGTTGCCCTCGACGTACACGCCGGGGTCGAACTGGAAAATATCCCCTTTGCGCTTGCCGAGCAGCGTCCCGTCGGCATAATGCACGTAGTCCACGAATTCGTACTTTCCCGCAGGCGTGTCGCACCTCGCGACGCCTATAATCCCGGTATAATCGCAGAAATAATAGAGATAGAATTTACCGTCCGGACCCCGGCAAACATCGGGCGCGTACATCGAACGCTTGCCCTTTCTGTTTTTCGGATCGTCGGTCTTTTTCCAGATAACGCCCTCGTACCGCCAGTCGGACAGATCGCTTTCGGGCGCGGACCAGCACACGTAATCGTTCATGCAGAAAGTCTTGCCGCCGAATTTGTCGTGCGACCCGTAAACGTATATGCGGTCGCCGAACTTATGCGGCTCGCCGTCCGGAATATACTCCCAGCTCGGCAGATAAGGGTTGAACACTTGCTGTTTATTCATGACATTTTCCTCTTTGATTTTATTTATCCCATGTTCTTCATGAGCTTGAACACGTCTTTCATCGCGGGATAAAGCGATCTATAGACATTATAACCTTTTTCGTACGATTTGACCAGCTTTTCGTCGGGTAAAACCGCAGACCGAAGCGAAACGCACTTTTCGCAGGCGGCTTCGACCGAAGCGTACTCGCCGCAACCGACCATCGCCAGAAGCGCCGCGCCGAACGACGGACCCTTTTCGGTGCAAACCGTATCGACGGGAATACCGAACACGTTGGCAACGACCGTGCGCCACAGCTCGCTGCGCGCCCCGCCGCCGCATATGCGGGTACGGCTCACTCTAACGCCGCTGTCTCTGGCGACTTCAAGACAGTCGCGGAGAGCGTACGCAACGCCTTCCATTACCGCAAGACCGAGATTTGCGCGGGTCGAGTCCGGACGCATTCCGACGAACATACTGCGCGCGTCCACGTCGTTGTGCGGACTGCGCTCGCCCATCATGTACGGCAGGAAATAAACGTCGTTCTTTCCGAGCAGCGGCGTCATGTCCTTCTGTTCGACGCCGTGGTCGGAGCGGAGTATATCCTCCACCCACCACTTGTTGCACGACGCGGCTGAAAGTATGCAACCCATTAGGTGAAACTTGCCGTCCGCGTGGCGGAAAGAATGGAGCGAATTGGCTTTATCCACTCCGAACGAGCCCGACGAAACGAATATCGTCCCGCTCGTACCGAGCGAAATATTGCACGCGCCGTCGCCTACCGTGCCCGTGCCGACGGCCGCGGCGGCGTTATCCCCCGCGCCGGCTACGACTCTGACCGACGGGGAAAGTCCGAGTTGCTTCGCGACGTCGGGCTTAAGCGTACCGACGACCTCGTACGAATCGTACAGCTTCGGAAGCCATTCTTTTTTCACGCCGCAGATTTCGCACATTTCGTCCGACCATTTCCCGTTCTTTACGTCGAGAAGGAGCGTGCCGCTCGCGTCCGAATAATCGGTGCAGTGCGTGCCGCACATCATATACGCGACGTAATCTTTCGGAAGCATGATCTTTGCGATCCGCGCGAAATTCTCCGGCTCGTGCTTTTTCAGCCACAGAATTTTGGGCGCGGTGAACCCGGCGAAAGCGATGTTCGCGGTAAGTTCGGACAGTTTGCGTTTGCCTATGACGTCGTTCAGGTACGCCGTTTCTTCGGCGGTGCGCCCGTCGTTCCAGAGTATTGCGGGACGCACGACTTCGTCCGACCGCCCGAGCGCGACCAGTCCGTGCATCTGCCCGCCGAACGATATACCCTTTACGTCGGAAGGATCGATCCCGGCGAGCAAAGTTTTCATGCCGCGGCGTATCGCCTTCATCCAGTCCTCGGGGTTCTGTTCGCTCCAGCCCCCTTTCGGATAAAACACCGGATAGCTTTCCTGCGTTTCTTTCAAAATACCGCCGTCCGAGCCGACGAGCAGAAGTTTAACCGCGCTCGTGCCCAGATCGACGCCTATATACGTATTCATTTTCTGACCTCGCAGTTCGGTAAACCGAATCGAAGAGAAACCGCGTCTGCGGCTTCCCTTCGCCCGTTCGGTTTCAGCCGAAAAGTATCTGATTGAATATCGACTCGAGTCCTTCCTGATTGCCGCTGCCGGGAAGCTCGGGCGCGCCGAGTTTAGCCGCATACTCCGCAAGCTCGGCAAGCGAAGTCTTGCGGTCTGCGATCTTTTTGCCCATGCCCGACTTAAAAGACGAGTATTTGTTCTCAATGAACTGCTCCAGTCTGCCGTCCTCTATTATAGCGGCGGCTTTGAGAAGCCCGAGCGCGAACGTATCCATGCCGAGTATATAGCCTTTGAACATATCCTCGACGGTATACGACGGACGACGGTTCTTCGCGTCGAAATTGAATCCCCCGGTCACTCCGCCCGCCTTAAGCACTTCGTACATCGCTTTCGTTGCGGTATAAACGTCGTACGGGAATTCGTCGGTATCCCAACCGAGCAGGAAATCGCCCTGGTTGGCGTCGATCGACCCGAGCATACCGTTGATTGCGGACACGCGCAGATCGTGCTCGAACGTATGTCCGGCAAGCGTGGCGTGATTGGCTTCGATATTCATCTTGAAATCCTTGTCGAGTCCGTGCGCCTTGAGGAAACCTATAGCGGTAGCGGCGTCGAAATCGTACTGATGTTTCATGGGCTCCTTCGGCTTCGGTTCGATATAAAAATCGCCCTTAAACCCGATACTGCGCCCGTACTCGACCGCCATTTTCATAAGGTAAGCTATGTTTTCCTGTTCGAACTTCATGTCCGTGTTCATAAGCGTTTCATAGCCTTCTCTGCCGCCCCAGAACACGTATCCGCGCCCGCCGAGCTTGACGGTAAGCTCGAGCGCTTTTTTGACCTGAGCCGCCGCGAACGCATACACGTCCGCGCTGTTGGTCGAACCCGCGCCGTTCATATAGCGGGGATTGCCGAACATATTCGCCGTGCCCCACAGACACTTGATGTCCGTGCCCTGCATCTTTTCGAGTATGTAATCGGTCACTTCGTCGAGGCGGCGGTTGGTTTCTTTGATGTCGTCCGCTTCGGGTACGAGATCGACGTCGTGGAAACAGAAATACTTTATGCCGAGTTTTTTCATGAACTCGAAGCCAGCGTCCACTTTGGCTTTGGCGTGCTCCATCGTTCCCTCGGCAGCGCCGAACGACTTATCCGCCGTGCCGCGACCGAACATATCCGCGCCGGTAGCGCAGAGGTTATGCCACCACGCCATGGCGAACGGCAGATGTTCGCTCATCTTTTTGCCGAGAACGACCTTATCCGCGTCGTAATACTTGAACGCAAGCTCGTTCTTGCTCTTAGCTCCCTCGTATCTGATAACGGGGATCTCCTTAAACGTTTCTTTCATGGTTTCGCTCCTTTTTTCGTTTTTTATTTTCCGAGGACGGACAAAGCCGCCTTTGTTACGTTTTCAGCCGTAAAACCGAATTTTTCGAACAGCTTACCCGCGGGCGCGGATTCGCCGAACGTATCCATGCAGACGTACGCGCCGTCCAGTCCCGCATACTTGCCCCAACACATACTGCTTGCCGCTTCGACCGCGACGCGGGCGCGCACGCTTTTCGGCAATACGCTTTCCTTATATTCCTCGCTCTGCTCGTCGAACAGATCCATGCACGGCATCGATACAACACGCGCGGCTACGCCCTTTTCTTCCAGCTTTCCCGCCGCTTCCAGGCACAGACCGACTTCGCTTCCGCTCGCCATCAGTATCACGTCCGGCGTTTTCTTCCTGCCGGACATAAGCACGTATCCGCCTTTCAGCGCGCCTTCTCTCGTCGAAAGTCCGTGCGCGGCGAGTTTCTGCCTGCTCGTCACTATCGCCGTCGGCGCGGACGCGGTAAGCGCGCGGGCGAACGCCGCCGCCGTTTCGGTTCCGTCGCACGGACGGTAAACGTAAACGCCGGGTATGCTCCGAAGCGAAGCGAGCTGTTCGACGGGCTGATGAGTCGGTCCGTCCTCGCCCACGCCTATAGAATCGTGCGAAAGTATATACGTCACAGGCAGCTTCATGATCGCGCTCATGCGCACCGAATATTTCATATAGTCCGAGAAAACGAAGAACGTCGCGCAGAACGGGCGCAGACCGCCGTGCAGAGCCAGACCGTTGCACACCGCCGCCATCGCGTGTTCGCGCACGCCGAAATGGATCGCCTTTCCTCCCGACGAATTGGGCGAATAATATTCGCGTCCTTTGATCGCGGTGCAGTTGGAAGGCGCAAGGTCGGCGGATCCGCCCACGAAATTCGGCACGAGCTTATCGATTTTGCCGAGCAGTTCCCCGCAGAGATTGCGCGTCGCCGCGGGAGCGGCGGAAACGTCGAACAGTTCGTCCGACTCCGCGGCGGCTTTCGCCGCGCTGCCGTCGAGCCACTCCCGGAACTCCTTAACGAGCGCGGGATATTGCTTCTCGGCTTTGGCGAGTTCGTCCTTCCATTCGCGCACGTACTTATCGCCTTTCTTTTTCATGTCCGCGGCGAACGCTTTGACGGACTCCGGAACTTCGAACGGTTCGCATTTCCAGTCGAGCGCTTCTTTAAGCGCGCGCATTCCCGCCTCGCCGAGCGGCGCGCCGTGTACCGAACTCGTACCCGCGTTCGGCGCTCCGAATCCTATGGTGGACGACACGATGACGAGCGACGGTCTGCCGTCCTCGGCTTTCGCCGCCGCGATGGCTTCGGCGACCGCGTCTACGTTTTCGGCGTTTCCCGCGCGCACGACGTGCCAGCCGAGCGCCTTATGCCGCGCGGCTACGTCCTCGACGAACGATACGTCCGTGCCGCCCTCTATCGTTATGCGGTTGCTGTCGTATATTACTATTAGCTTACCGAGTTTCCACAGCCCGGCAAGCGACGCCGCTTCGTTCTCGATCCCTTCCATCATGCACCCGTCGCCGCAGAACGCATACGTATAATGATCGACGAGGTTGCAGCCCGGCTTATTGAATTTCGCGGCGAGCATACGTTCGGCAAGCGCCATGCCCACCGCGTCTGCTACGCCCTGCCCGAGCGGACCGGTCGAACAGTCCACGCCCGGAGTCACGCCGACTTCGGGGTGACCGGGAGTACGGCTTCCGTACTGACGGAAAGACTCGAGATCTTCTTTTTTTACGTCGTAGCCGCATACGTGCAGAATAGAATACAACATCGCCGACGCGTGACCGGACGACAGTACGAACCTGTCGCGGTCGAAAAAATCCGGATCGTTCGGAGAAATCTTCATAAACTTCCCGAACAGCGTCGCGATCACCGGAGCCGCGCCGAGCGGCGTGCCGGGATGCCCGCTTTTGGCTTTCTCCACCTGCTCGGCGGAAAGAACTCTTACCGATTTGATTACATCCTGCATGGTCTTATCCATACCTGTCCCTGCCTTGAATTTTATTACAATAAAATTATAAAAAAAATTATGCCGAATGTATAGACAAAATCCACTCATTTATGGTATAATTGTTCATGATTTGAAGTATTGTCCGTAAAACACGCACATAATCGGACGTTTTTCGACGCTTTCGGACATATTTCGACAAAATCGGGAGGAAAATATGATAAGCTCGTTTGAAAAAAACAGACTGAACGACCTGCTTAAAGACTTCTATACGGTGGTCGGCATACGCATATCCGTATTCGACGACGAATTCCGCATGGTGACCGAATATCCCGCCGATCTGCCCGATATATGCAAACTCGTCAGAAGCACTCAGAAAGGCGCGGCGGCGTGCAAAAATTGCGACAACGAAGCGTGCAAACGCGCGAAAAAACTGCGCGAGCCGCACATATACACCTGCCACGCCGGACTGACCGAAGAAATAACGCCCATACGCCTGGGCGGCGGCGTTATAGGTTACGCGATCTTTGCGCACATGATGCCGGCGGAAGGCTACGACGAGGCGGTCGCGGAAGTGGTGCGACGCTGCGCCGCATACGGCTACGACGAGGCGGAAACGGAAAACGCGGTGCGAAAGATAAAAAAGCACTCGCTCGAAAAAATCACGGCATCCGCGCGACTGCTCGACGCGATAGCCTCGTATGTGCAGATTTCCAACCTTGCGAGCTGGAAAAACGACGACATCTCGAGCCGCATCAATACGTTCATTGAAAAAAACCTGACCGAAAAACTCGACAGCGATACGATCTGCCGCCACTTCTTCATCTCCCGGACGAAGCTGTATCAAATATCCATACAGTCGTTCGGAATGGGCATAGCGCAATACGTCACGTATAAACGCGTCGAGCGCGCCAAAGAACTCATGTCGGACGAGAACGCCACAGTCACCGCGATCGCCCGCGAAGTCGGCGTTGACGACTATAACTATTTCTGCAAACTCTTTCGCAAAGCGGTCGGCACTCCGCCCGGCAAATACCGCGCGAAGCTCAGAAAAGGCGAATAAAAAAGTGAAACAAAATCAAACGTTTTCCATGATTTTGTTTCACATATACTCTGCGTCTGTTTTTACAGACTTTCCATTTTCAGAAAATCTTTCAACCTGATATGTCTTACGACGCTTGTCGAATAGTCTATATCGTCGTTTGTAATAATGATTTTCTGCGAAAGATTATCCGTATTCCTGAACGCGGAAAACTCTCTCTGGTACGCTTTGTCCTCGGCAACGCTATATGCAACCTGCACGTAATATTGTTTCGTTTCCTTTATCGCGATGAAGTCTATTTCCTTTCCCCCGTTGTTATATACATATATCTCGTAACCCATATAAACAAGCTCGTTATATACGATATTTTCCAGATTATGCGTGAGATCGAAACGGTTATTCATGCAACGTATGGAATTAAAACAAACGTCGGCGTCGTATATCTTCGAATAATACGACAGTTCTTTTTTGGTTTTCGCCGAATACTGTTTTATCGACTCGATAATATACGCCTCTTTCAGGTATTCTATATATTTCATTATCGTATTTACCGAACAACCCGTATGCTCCCGCACGATATAATCGCGAATGGAGTTTGCGGAAAGAATCCGGCTGTTGTTCCGCAATATAAAATTCACAAGACTTCTGAATAAACTTTCTTTCCGTATCTTATGTCGCCCGATCAAATCATTGACGACTATCGTATCATCCAGATCGTTCAGGTATCTGTTCTGCGCTTCGGAAGAATCGAATTCGAACCGTTTCGGGAAGCCTCCCCACACGAGATAATCCGTAACCGACGCTTCTTTTCCGAGCTCGGCGCAGTATTCCTCGATTTCTTTATAAACAAAAGGTCTGACACGGAAAGCCACGTACCTGCCCGAAAGTTCTTTGGTAAATTCGCCGGATAAAAGTTTGGAATTCGAGCCCGTAATAAACAGCGAATTATCGTAAAGTCTCAAAGTCTTGCACGCGTCCTGCCACCCGTCAATCATCTGCACTTCATCGAAAAACAAATAGCATTTTCCGCTCTTCCTGTTTTCTTCCACATACGAAATCAATTTTTCGGCATCGGTTATATTCGCCGATACTTTTTTATCTTCGAAATTAAGATAAATAATGTTATCGGTATTTTCGCCGATCTCTCTCATGATCTGCTCCATAATGACCGACTTACCGCATCTGCGTATACCCGTAATGATTTTAATCAGATCGGATTCGTAAAAAGGACGAACTTGCTCGATGTAATGTTCACGTTGTATCATTTCACCACCCCGAGTGTATTTTATTGAATTATACCAAATATTACTGCCAGTGTCAATAAAATCTTTCACTATTACTGAAAGATTTTGTGAATTTTGAAATATTTTTCACTGCTACTGAAAGATTTTACAAATATCCGAATATCTTTCACTGCTACCGAAAAATTTTCATTATTCGTTGATTTTTGTTCGGTACATTTAAGAATAAACCGAAAAATCAAAACCGTCGGTACGTTTAAGACCAACCGACAAAAGTAAAATCATCAGTACATTAAGAACAAACCGAACAGTAAATTTGAAATTATTTTACTTAGGATAAGCACTATTCTTTCCGTGCGTGATACTTCCCGTATTAAGCATAATACTTCCCGTCATTGCGCGGAGCGAAGCGACAAAGCAATCCGGTAAAGAACGAGTAAAAACCACCCTTTCCGTCATTGCGAGGAGCAAAGCGACAAAGCAATCCGGTAAAGAATAAATAAAAAACCTCCTGGATTGCTTCGGCAACAGCCTCGCAATGACGAATAAAAAAAACATCGGCATGATACTTCCTATGCATAATACGTCCTTTCGCGCCGATAAACTCCGGCTATATGTAATGAAAAAGGCGGTCGCGCCGAAATATTTCACGAAAAGCAACAAAAACGGCTTGAATCATAGCGAATTCAAACCGTTTTTTTGCATGATCATTCATGTTTCCGGACTTTCATGCGATTAACGCGACAGTCCTTTTCGTTTAGTTTTCGTCCCCGCCGTCATGGCTTTCGTTTCCGTCCTGATCCGATTCGGTTTTACCTGTTCGGGTCATGCTTTCGGCGCATTCACGGACTTTATCTTCCTTTGTTTCCGTTCTCTCGTCGGGCAAGCGCGTATCGGTCTTGCTCCCGGTTTTGCCGTCGGCGCCGTTCTCGGTCTTGTCCCCTTTGCCGTCGCCGGTATCGGTTATTATACCGAGCATGACGAGCACGGACGCCGCAGACGATAAAAGTTCGTTCACTACCGGAACGTCGAATTTGATCCCGAACGCCTGAAGCATGAGAAGCACGAACGAAGCGAGCGCGAGCACGCTTTTTTTGGTAATTTTCATAAACCCGTCCTCACTTGCAGAATTCGTTGTACAGCTTGAAGTAATATTTGTCGCTGAGCGAGTCGCGCACGAGATCGTCGTTCCTGATCGCATACGCCGCGTCGCCCTTGCTCATGCCGAGAAGATAATTGCGCACCGCGTTATACTTGGCTTCGGCGCGCTCCGCGGCGGCGCCGTCCGAGCTTTCGCCGACCTCCTGTTCGAGCTTTTTACGCCTGAGCTCGTCCGTCTTGAGATCGCTCTCGAGTTCGGCGCGGTCGTTCAGATCCTTCTGTTCCTGCTTGAGCAACTCGTTGTTATACTTAAGCGTTTCGGCGATTTTCTTTTCTCTTTCCTCGGTAAGCTCGGCTATGCGCTCTGTAACTTTCGCGGCGTGCGCGATGTCGAATGCGTCGAGCGCTTTCCTTCGTCCCTCCTCGAGCGCGGCTATCTCTTTTTCGATAGCCGCCGCTTCCTTGTCCGATTCGGTCGCCGCCTGCGTAAGCGCCGCCGCGCGTGCGCTCTCGATAGCCGACTTACCGTTCACGGCAACGCTCGAGCGCGCCAGTCCGCGGCGAAGCGCGTCGTTCGAAAATTCGTCCGCCGCCTCGTCGTAAGCCGCGTTCGTTTCGCGCTTGAGTTTTTCCGCGCGCGCCGCGACTTCTTCGGCTTCGAGCTCCTTATCCGCTTTCGACGCGGCGTTTTCGCTTTCGATCTTTTCGATGCCTTCGAGCCGCTCTTTTTCAAGCTCGCTTTCGGCTTTGGTCTTAATCTCCTCGTCGCTCGGCGCGTCGTACTCCATACGGTCGTACTTTTCGGTTTCGGGCAGTTTGTTGCCCGAGCCCGTTTCCCCGTCGTCGTACTTTTTGTCTATTTCCGCCAGCTCGTCCTCGAGCTGATCGCGGCTGCTCGCTTCGCTTCTTTCAGACCGACTCATGAGCTTTTCGAGTTCTTCGTCGGCAGCTTTGGCGCGAGATACGCCGAGCGCGGAAAATATGCTGTTTTTTCTTGTCATTTCGATTATCTCCTGTCTGGTTTCATGCGGACGTTTTACCGTCCGACTGCGTCGGAAAACGCCTTAATAACGGTTCGAAACCGCTTGGACGCGTTTCCGCATACTTGCGCCGCTCTATATCGAGTACCGCTTTCCTCAGTCTTATGCAGTCGTCTTTCGTCATGCTCCGACCTCCTTCGGCTGCAGACCGACCGCGGGAGAGCCCGCGGATTCTCTCTTTCTTTTCTTTTCGCGCGTTCCCGCCGCTTCGGCGAGTTCGATGAGCCTGTCGAGTTTGTCGCTTACGACGTCGAGCGCTTTAAGCCCGTCCACCAGCTCGCCGATGACCTCGCGATAGCAGTTTTCGCGTTTGTTTCCGCTCCTGAGCGATACGAACAGTAAGACCGCGAACACCGCGGAATAACAGCCGCCTTCGATCAGGGACGATATTATTTCGATTTCCAAAATAACCTCCCGTAATTCCTTAATTATTCATTCGGCTTTTCAAAGCCTTGCGACCCGTCCGTAAGCCGACACGGTCACGGCGCTTACCGTAACTCCGTTCGGAACGCTCAGAGCGACGGTACCTCCCGAATCGACGGTAAATGCAGCGACCGAAGTCCCGCCCGCCGTTACCGTGCAAACGTCCTCGCCGCCGAACTTTACCGTTATTTCCCCGCTTCCCGTCGAAGTCAGGGTCAGGATCAATATCGCCGCATAGCCCGAATATTCCGCGACCGCGCCGTTTGCGGGCACCGCGTTGCAAGTCGTCCGCGCCGCTTTCGGACGGTACGATCCCAGTCTGTCCGTCAGCTCCGTCACGCGCATTAAAGCGTCTTTGCCGTAATCCATATCAACCTCCGCGCACGCGGTACGACAGCCGCCTTATTCTCGCGCCCGGTTCCGTCGACTCGATCCTGAACTTAAACGTGCGCCCGCCGAGCATGGGTTTTATCATGTTCATTCCGCTTTTAAGTCCGAACGTCCTGCTCTTTCCGTCCGCGGTCACGGTAAGCGACGCGTTCCCGTCCGAACGCACCGAAACGCTCCCGAGCGTTTTAACAGACGGAGTGGAAAAATCGAGTTCGCCGCTCTCCCAATATTTTTCGAGCGGCGTTCCGAACACCGCCGCGCACTTCGTCACTTTTCCTATGCGATTGTCGCTCATGATCGCAAACACTTCGCTGCCGAGCTTGCACAGCCGTTTGATATTCAGTCGCGAAAGCGAGAACGTACCGCCCGCCATATCGTAAACGACGAGCGTGTCGTTTTCGCCTCCCTCCGTCGTGTTTGCGGCGAGATAATACTTGCCGTCCGAGAACACGCCCGAAGCGTTCGGCGACGGCGCGAACCGCACCGCTTTGAGCCGACGCGTCACGTCGTAACCGTCGAACGAATACAGCCCGTCCGACGCGAGCATCATGACCGTGTCGCCGCACGGACAAACGCTGCCCTCATAGATCCGACCGCCGCCCACGTACAGATTGACTACGCCGAATTCGGTCTGATCGGCATAAGCCGTCAGACGCGAAATCCCGTACTCGCGGAATATGTAGACGTAGTTCAGGAAATCCACGACCTTGAGCAGTTTGCCGCGCTCGTCGAGGAGCATTATATACCCGCCCTCGGTCAGCGACGAATCGTTCCAGTTCGTCGGGTCGAGATCGTCGGAAAAGTATACGGCGTTGCTTTCTCCCGCCGTCGTTGCGAACATTCGCTCGTAGTGCATGGTCATCGACGTTATGTACGGCGAACGAAGCACGCGTTCGGCGTAATCGCTCACTCCGTCCCACACGAACATCCTGTCCTTGCCCGACGTCATGATGAGCGAATCTTCGCCGTACAGCCTGTACTTGACCGCGCTCGGCACGTCGGCGAAATTGACCGTCCCGAGCGACTCGAATCCGTTTCCGAGATCGACGTGAACGTACCCGTTTACGTCGCAGAACATATTGTGCGTTTTATACTCGCCCGCCTCGCGGTCGTACCGAATGAACTGCCACACCGTTCTGCCCGTGCGATTGCCGAATTCCTCCGACTCCTCCACGCCGTAACCGTCGGTCAGCGCGCCCGAATTCACGTCGAACCCGGAAATCTTCGCCGCCGTGCTTTCGGCAAGCACCGCTTCGTCGAACCGCATATCCGCGTTGGCGGCAAAAGTGCGCACGGTACGCCGCGCGCCTTCGCGCGGGAACTTCACTCTGTTCACATCATCCTCCTCTGCGGCACTTTTATTCTGCGCCGCTTCGCCGCCGACAGAGCCGCTTTGTACCGCCCGTCCCAGGTCACCGCCTCGTCGAGCCCGTGCGTAATGCAGTACTCCGCCGCCACGCCGTAAGCCAGCACGCGTCCGGAAACGCCGTAGAACTCCGCTTCGGCTTCGAGCGCGGAAGAAACGGTCGGCGCGGTTTCGTAATCGTTGCGACGGTATTCCTCGGCAATCTCGCTCACGACGAGGTTGTACATATTTATAAGCTCGCTTTCGCATTCCGCGTTTTCTTCTTCGAGCGCGGCGGCGTTCTCGGTCATTCCGAGCATACGCATCGCCGCGATGAGCACGTCTTTTACCATAATTTTCAAAGACCTCCTTTAATGAAATTTACCCGCGCCGCCACGGAGTTTGCCGAACGACGGATTGCGCGTTCTCGCCGCATAATCGAGCGTTCGCGCGTCGAGTTCTCCGTACGGAACGACGAAGCAGAGGGAGTTGCCCCTCTGCTCGTCGGAATGCACTTCGTACCGCGACTTATCGAGATTGTACACGACGTAATACGTCGGATCTATCTCTTTCAGTCTTGAAGCGATAAAGTACAGATCGTCCGTCACGGCGCGTAAATGCGTTCTGTTCATATATTGACCTCCTCCGAGTAATGCGTCCGAAATCACAGTCGCGCGTCTGACGGGCAACAGGCGGAGAGGCGGCGAAGGGATTGTACTTTGGCGTACATGACCGAGCCGCCGAACCGCACGTAGCCCGTATCACGCGATGAATGTGCTTTCGGATTATCTTACGATACCGCTTATCATAGCCTGACCGTTCGGACGGTCGCAAATGAGATCGCAATACTTGACGAGCGTAGCCGTATAAACTGGATAGCCTTGATTCTGACGAAGAATGTTTCCGTTCTCGGTTTCGAGGAATCTCCAGTCGCAAAGCTGATGCAGGTGGAATGCGCTCGTGTCGAGCAGATACATCGTGCCCGAGGGTACGAATCTGTCGTAAACGAGCGGAACGCCGTTGAACGACATACTCTTGAATCCGCCGTCGAGCGTCATCATATCGATATTGCGTTTGAACTGCGACATATACTCCATGTATGCGTAACGCACGTCCTCGCTGACCGCGATGAAGTCTACGTTCGAGCCGGACTGCGTTTCGAGCTTGTCGATCACGGTCTGTATCATTACCTCGTCGAGCGCGCCCGCGTTCTTCTTTATAACGGGCTTGAGAGCGCTCACCGTGCTTCTGTCAATGCCGTAAAGCGACTTGGTCGTGTCGAAGATCGCGCCTATGCCCGTGATCTCCTTGTTGCGGCTGCCCTGGACGTAAATACAGAAATCTTCGTCCACGCCGTCCAGACTCTTGTCTACCGAGATCTGAGCGGTGCCGTAATCGATGTCGGTTATGTGCGCGCCGGCTACGACGAGCGTGTCGCCGTTATAAATATCGACGGTAAGCCCTTCGATAAGATTGCGTCCGTCGTCTACGACAAGTTTACCGTTTACGACGCGCACGACGGTCGCGAGCAGTCCGCTGCCGTCGCCGTAAAGCATACGCCCGAGGTTGAACTTGCTCGACTTGAGCAGTCCGTCGATCTCGGCGTTGAGCAGGTCGGTAAACGCGCCCTTGTCGTTCGCGGACGCGCGGATCGCCTTGTCCGAAATCTCGATCTGACCGTAAAGGTTCTTGAGCGTGGTCACGTACTGAAGATAGTGATTGCCGTGCGCGGCGGGAAGCGCTCCCGCTTCGTCGCCCGCTCCGATACCGCCGTTCACTCCGACGGATACCGCCTTGCGGATCTCCTTACCCCATACGTCCGCGCTCGTCTGTTCGATCTTGGTCATGAGCGGGTTCACTTTGGTGTTGAGCAGTTCGGTGACCGCTCCGAGATATACGCTTTTAAGCGCGTTTTCGGCTGAATTGATTGTTACCATTTTTTTGTTTACTCCTTTTTTAATGTTTTGTTTTTACCATTTTTCAAGCGAAAGCAAAATCTCTTTCGCCTCTTTCAGGCTGTGCGCCTCGAGCTTTCCCGCCCGCGTCGGAAACCCTCCGTTAAGTATGGTCGCAACGTCGGTTCCGACTCCGGGTTCGGGCGGGATAACTCCGGATTTTTGCCCGGCGACCGATTCCCGATCGCCCGGATTTGCGCGAAAGTCGGTTTCGCGCACGACGGTTTTTTCATCGGCGGACGCGGATTCGTCCCCGGGCGTAAGCCCGCCGCGGCGGATAGCGGCGAGCTCCGACTTAAGGGCGGCAAGCTCGCTTTTAAGCGCCCGTCTGTTCGTCCGCGGACAGCGCACCGGCCTCCTCCGTAAGTTTTTTCATTGCGCGGTGAGAGCGTATGTGGGCGAGCATACGCTTCT
>CANDJX010000006.1 GCA_947385185.1 uncultured Clostridia bacterium | reverse complement strand
CGATCCGAAACAAAGCCTCTGTGATCGCTGCCCTTTCTCGGCCACGACCAACCGTCGAACAGATCGACTATGACGCGCATACAAAGCTCGTCCGCAACGTCGAGCGCCGAGTCCGAAGGACAGCCGATATAACGCACCGCGCAATAACCGAGATCGCGGAAAGCGGAAAGTTTGCGCATTTCCGCTTCGGGTATGCTCAGATTCCCGAGTACGCCGTTGGAATGCGGCGCGACGCATCCGACGAGCTTGTCCGAAACGGCGAACCCGCCGTAACGCACGACGCCGAACGACGTCGAGGAAGCGTCGAGCACGCGTTCTTCCTCCTCGTCCACCGTCGCGATCGAAACGGACATCGTATATTTATAAGGGCTGCCGGGCGCGTAAGGCACCGCGCGCGGCATACGCACGTTCGCCTTAACGGTCTTATCGCCCTCGGCAAAAGTCAATACTTTTTTTCTTCCGCATTTCCTGTGACCCCGCGCGTCGAGTACGTCGAACACGAGCGCGAGCCTGCGT
Source organism: uncultured Clostridia bacterium (assembly GCA_947385185.1). Classification (GTDB taxonomy): domain Bacteria; phylum Bacillota; class Clostridia; order Christensenellales; family Pumilibacteraceae; genus Protoclostridium. The sequence goes on along the minus strand of CANDJX010000006.1, from coordinate 22,908 downwards.
TTCTTTCCGAGGTTACGGACTTCGACGGTGGCTTCGAGCGCCGCGCCGCCGTCCGCAATTTCTTTCGTTGCGACATGGACGCCGTAAGGCAGGACGAATATGTCCGAATCCGTCGCATGAAGTTTCACCGCCCTGTTTATACTGCTGTTCCCGGGGATCGCAAGCATAAGATCCGCGCCTCTGGACAGATACGCCGATACGTCGGCAAGCGTGCGGGAACCGTAAGCGCTTGCGACAAACCTGCCGCCGACGTATATGTCCGCTTCCGTTCCGTCCACATCGACGAACGCATTGCCTTTGGTCACGGGCATACGCGTATATACACCGAGTTCGTAACTTACGCAGCGGCACGGCAGAACGATACGGTCGTTCGTACCGCAGACGCGCCAGTCTTTGTCCAGTTCGTAAATCGTCATTGCATAACCTCTCGGAGCGATATGCGCGTCGCCGCTCATGCAAAAAAAGCGGAGTGCGCACTCTTAGTCTTTTTATTATACAATAACCCCGCTTTTATAGTCAAGTATTATGTAAACGACAAGCCAATCTTTTTTTGAAAAAAACTTCACATAAAAGGCGCGCTACAGCACCGATTTGCCCGTTACGCCGTCCTGGTACATTAGCCAGAAGCCCTTTCCCGCCGGGTCGTTCGGGTCCTCTGCCAGCCATTGGCAGTATCCCACGAGATCGGAAGGAGGAGTCGGAGAATAATCGCCCGGAACGCCGTAACAAAGGTATCTGACCGGCGTGCCCAAAGTGCCTATGAGATAATATTTCCCGCTCCCGTCATAACTCACCTTCAGCCATCTGGAGTCGGGCAAAAGCCGTTCGAGCTTTTCGAACCGTTCGTTCTTCTCAAACAGACGGTCGAGTTGATCTTTTACGCTCTCGTAAAACGACACCGGCGCAAGTTCGGGCACGGCGCGAGTCGGAGAATAATCGGACGATTCCAACGGCGCGGTTCCGGATGACGCAGGCTCCGTTCCCTCCGATGCGGACGGCGGGTCGGGTTTTTCCTGCCGCCTTACTATCGAGGGTCGGGGAGCCGGCTGCGCGAGCTCCGCCGTCGCAAATTCCGCTTCCGCCGCCGCAGATCGGAACTCGTCGGATTGCAAAGACTCCTGCCGCGCGGGTTCCGCCACTGCCGCGGCGGCTTCTTCCCCGCAGCCCTCCCCCTCCTGCGTCAGATTGGATCTGTAATAATTGACTTCCGCAACGCGCGTATCGTCGTAATCGGTCGGAATTATGTCGAGAAAAAAATCGTTTATATCCCGGCTTTCGCGCCGCGAAAGTCCAAGCTTATTCATAGCGGTTTTTATATCGTCCTCGAAACTGCCCCGCCACGGCAGCGGGCGGCGAAATCCGCCGCTCATAAGCAGTCTGCCGCCCATATCGCCGACCGCGGCGACGAGCGAATCGAATCCGATTGCGACCGGCAGCGAGAACTTGTATGCGCCCGTCGGTCCGAACGGTCCGAAACACAAAAAATTTTTTTCGTCGCGAACGACGAGCACGCACTCGCCTTTCGCCGCGCACGTCAGCGCGCCCGTCGCCGCTTCGCCCGTTTTTTCCAGTCGCAGACAACCGGTCATACTTCCGCTTAAGACAAGCAATCTTTTTTCGTAAATCATATCCGCCTCCGTGCGCGTACCGACCGACGCGCGCATAATACATTATATATGACGCAGGCGCGGGAATTTTGACAAATCGGACGCTTTTTTGTTTTATATTGCGAGGTATGAGGTCCGGCGTTGTAAAATGCGTCGGGTTGGTCAATAATCGATGACGTGAACGAATTTTCGGAGATAAAAAAAGTAGCAGACGCGCTGTCCGCAGTACTGCCGCGCGGCAAAGAAGCTGTCGTGCTTGCGATAGGAAGCGACAGAGTTACGGGCGATTGCCTCGGTCCGCTCGTCGGGTATTTACTCAGTCGGAGCGGAATCAGAGTGTACGGTTCTCTGCGCTCGCCCGTGACTGCGCTCGCTGTCGAAGAAACGTACGCGGACATAAAAAAACGCCATCCGGACGCGGTCGTCATCGCCGTGGATTCGGCAGTCGGCGAGGACGGCGAGATCGGCGAAGTGCGCGCTATCGGACGGGGCTTGCGACCCGCGGCGGCGATGGGAAAAAATATGCGGCGCGTCGGGGACGCGTCCGTAATAGGAGTGGTGTCGTCCAAACGAATGGGAGCCAAAGGACTGAATCGGGTAAGGCTCGGCGACGTATACAAAATGGCGCACGTCGCGGCGCGCGCCATAGAAATGTCGGTAAACGCCGGGATCGGCGTTGCGACGTAAGAGCTAAGCCCGGGCGAGTATTTCTCTCAAAGCGGATACGAGCGTTTCCGTTTCCTCCCGGGTGCCGACCGTTATGCGGAGATAATCCGCTATGCGCGGGCTGTCGAAACGACGGACTATTATTCCGCGCTCGCGAAGAGCGGACTGGAGTTCTCTCCCGCTCTTTTTTTCATGCGCGGCGAAAAGAAAATTCGCGTCGCTGTCCGTCACGCGGAAACCGAGCGAAACAAGCTCGAACGCGGCGTAAGCCCTTACGGATTTTATCTTTTCCACGCATTCGGCGAAGTACGCTTCGTCGAGCATGGACGCGCGTGCGATCGAAGCGGACAGCGAATCGACGGTATAACTGTTGAAACAGTCCTTGACCGATCTCAACGTGTCGATAAGCCCGACGTCGCCTATCGCGTATCCTATACGCCCGCCGGCAAGCGAGCGGCTTTTGGAGAACGTCTTGACAACGAGGATATTTTTATATTTTTTCGTAAGCGGAACAAGACTTTTTTGCGACGAAAAATCGACGTACGCTTCGTCGATAATAATCACCTTATCCGGGTACGCTTCGGCGAGCGCGACGAAGGCGTCCCTTTTCAGGCTGAGCGCCGTAGGAGCGTTGGGATTGGCGAGCGCTATGCCCGAAATCTCGCGGTCGAGATAGTCCGAAATGCGGACGGTAAAATCGTCGCTCACCGCGACCTCGTCGTAAGCTATGCCGTAAAGCGAGCAGAAAACCTTATAGAACGAATACGTCACGTCCGGAAAGAGCACAGGCGAGGACGAGGAATCGAAAAACGCGGCGAACGCAAGCGACAGCACTTCGTCGCTTCCGTTGCCGACAAAAACGTTTTCGGTTTTTACGCCCTCCGTCGACGCGACGGTTTCGCGAAGCAGGACCGCCGTGGGATCGGGATACAGACGCAGGCGCGAAAAATCGTAATCTTTCGCGGCGGCGATCGCTTTGGGCGAAGGCGGATACGGGTTTTCGTTGGTATTCAGTTTTATTACTTTGCCGCCCTTCGGCTGTTCGCCCGGAACGTAAGGGACAAGCCCCGCGGCAAGTCTGGATTTAAGCATATAAAAGTCCTTAATATACTTTGGAGCGCGCCGCAAGGCACGCTCCGTCTTTTTTTATTTTGTTCCGTAGTCCTCAGGAAGCGGAGGCAGAGTTACCGTCCTCCTCGTCCTCGTCGGTATCGGGGTTGTAATAAGCGTCTGCGTAATCCTCGAGCCGCTTTGCGAAACGATCTTTATACGACACGATCACTCCGTCTGTTTTGGAATACTTGGACGCTATGCTCGATTGCCACGACGTATAAGCCGTATCGATACGGGACGAAATGTCGCTCGCGATCGACTCCGCGACCGTGGAATAACGTCCTGCCGTCAGGTACTCGTTAAGCGCTCTCTGCGTTCCGGCTACGGGAACGTAATTCAGATACATGATGTGCCAGCCGTAATCGGTAAGAACGGGAGCGGATATACTGCCTATTTCCACTTCGGAAGTAAGGATCTCGTCGTACTTGCTCAACGAATAAGCCGGATTGTCGCGCTTATAATCGAGCAACGACCGATTATTGCGGTAAGCGTTGTAAAGCGCTCTGGATTCTTTCGCAAACTCGATCATATACTGTTCTTCTTTGCCGCCCTCGGAAGCGGGGGTTGCGGTGACCGCATAACCCATTTCGTTGTCGAAAATGCCGGGGTCGGTATTATAGGTATAAATCAGTTCGTTGAACTTGCGCGAAGCGGCGTAAGGATCGGAAACGAGCGCGCGCATTGCGCCGCTGATGTCCGCCCACGCTTCATCTATGGTGTACGCCCGCGACGTATCGTCCTCGCCGTTCTTATGCTTATAAACGCGCACGCGGCGACCGAGCTGTTCGCGGTATTCGGAAACTGCCGCGTCGGAGTTATGTTCTTTATACGCATTGAGCGCCGCGGTCTGCTCGTCGGAGAACGGAATCAGAATATGTTTGACCCAGAAATATTCGTTATTCGCGAAATAAAGCACGGTGTCGCTTCCGGTAGCCGCCGTATAATAATTATCGATGCTCTCGTTTGCCGATCTGATCTGACTTGCGAGCTGTTCGGCATACACGGTCGAAACGTCCGAAGTGATGTTTCTCGAACGCGCGATATAGTCCTTATAGCCGTCCTGCTTTATGGTGTATTCGGTGCTTTCGCCGTAAATCATACGCACGACGTCGTACTCCGAAAGTTCGGTATAAAGCTCGTCCACGCCCGCGGGAGTAACGCACCTTTTATACATATCGGCGATTTCATCGTTATAATGCGCGCGCTCTTCCTCGCTCATCGCGTAATTGTTCTTGACCGAGTTTTCCACATAGTCCACGAAACGGCGCACGCCTTCGCGCTGCATCGAGTTGAAATTCTTGCTCGAGCTCGTACCTACGCAACGTTCGGGTTCGTCCGAAACGCTCCATACCTTATACTCTTTTTCGTAAGCCTCGTCCTTGTCCTCGCCGCCGGGCACGGGATAAGTCGTGTCCTCGGTCGCGGGATCGCTCACTTCGGGCACGGTCTGTCCGAAGTCGTCGGCAATGTCCTGATATATAATCGCAAGACGCTTATCGATACCGTCGTAAATCTCGCGGCGAACGCGGTTTTCCTCGGTCACGCCCCAGACTACGTTGCCGGCAAGAGTCGCCGCATCCTGCTCGGAACGCGAAAGACTGCCGGTATAAAGATTACGTATAAAATATTCGAACGCTTCGTCTACGTCGTAACCGCGGTTCTGTATAAGATCTGCGGCGTAGTTATTGAAATAGTTGATGAGCGTGACTTTATAGAAACTTTCCTTTTCCGAGGTAAACTCGGCTTTTTCGAACACGGGCGCACGATAATCCCACGAAATATCGCCCGACGCTTCGTCTACCGTAATCTCGGGAATGCCGGAAAGCGTTTCGGGAGCGTCCGATCCGTAAGTCACGCCGCTTATTCTGCCGTATACGGTTGCGCCCTTTGCCGCCGAATGATCGGACACGTTCGTCCACTGCGCAAGCCTGACGCCGCCGACGTTGACGATCCCGGTATATCTATACTCGACCGCACCGGCGACCGCGCCGTTTTCGACCGCGTAAACTATTGCGTACTCATACGACACCTTGTCCGCCGTCTGCTCGTACTTAATCGCGCCGTTTTCGACGGCGGGCTTCCCTATCGGATTCCCCGCGTGGTCGTAAAGCACCGACTGCACGTTTCCGTCCGAATCCGTTTCGATCCCCGGAACGTTACCGGTATTTCTGACGCGATTGCCGTCCGGATCGAGATAATCGCCCTTCATCGGAACGGTGTACTCGATCTTCACGGGATTGACCTCGAGAATGACCTGCGAAAGATCTTCGTCCTCGTTGTAGCTCACGATACAGCCCGAAAGAACGGTAGCCGCGACTACTACGGTAAGAATAAGCGTGATAAGTTTTGCAATGGTTTTTCTTTTCATTATTGTTTACTCTCTGACAGACCGCATTATTGCGGCACTGCTCATAATCTTTTCAATTATACACAACTGAGCGGGAAAATGCAACCGAAAATCGCGACAAAATTATAAATAAAAACTATAATATAAGAATTTTTTATATTTATCCGACTAATCCGGGCAGTTCATAAGAAATTTTACGAGCGATCTGCCGCTTGAGAATTTCAGATATACTTTGTCGCCGAACTCCGTCCAACCGCCGTAATGCTCCGCCGCCCCGATAAGCTCGGGCGAAACGTCGCGTGCGAAACGGAACGAAACCGAGCTTTCGCCTTTCATAAGTTCCGCTTCGTCCGCGCCGATAACGGAAGCGCGGTTTTTAACGAGCGACACGGTAAGAAGATTTATCACCTCGCCGGGCGGCTCGCCGTACATATCGCGCATAGTGCTCTCCATGCGCTTCAGATCGGCTGCGGTAGATATTCTCGAAATATTGCCGTACTGCTTTATCCGCCATTCCGAATCGGTGACGTAATTTTCTGGAAGATATGCGTTATAGTCCGTTTTTACGGTCACTTCCTTTTCTTCGGCGACCGGTTTACCAGCCGCTTCGTTTATGACTTCGCGAAGAAGTTTCATGTAAGTGTCGTAACCGACCTGTTCCATATGCCCGTGCTGTTCGCGTCCGAGAACGTTGCCCGCGCCTCGGATCTCGAGGTCGCGCATTGCGAGCATGAACCCGCTTCCGAGCTCGCGGCACTGCATGATCGCGTCCAGCCTGCGTAATGCGACGTCGGTCAACGGACGGTTTTTATCGTAAGTAAAATACGCCGAGGCGAGCCTGTTGCCTCGTCCTATGCGTCCGCGGAGCTGATACATCTGACCGAGTCCGAACGTGTCCGAGTTTATTACGATCAAGGTGTTGGCGCGCGGTATGTCTATGCCGTTTTCGATTATTGTCGTCGCGATAAGAACGTCGGTTTCGCCTTCGGCAAACGCGCCGATCGCCTTTTCCGACGTTTCGGGCGGCATACGTCCGTGCACGACTCCCACTCTCATTCCGGGAAGCAGGCGTCTTACGGACTCGGCGAAACTTTCTATGCCCTGCACTCTGTTATATACTATAAACGACTGCCCGCCGCGGGCGTACTCGCGCGTCACTGCGTCGGAAAGGAGTCCGTCGCTGTATTCCGCGACGAACGTCTGCACGGGCAGCCGCTCGAAAGGCGGAGTATTGAGCATGGATATGTCGCGGATCCCCGAAAGACTCATATGAAGCGTGCGCGGAATGGGCGTAGCCGACATCGTAAGCACGTTGACGTTCAACCGTATGGTCTTGAGCTGTTCCTTATGCCGGACGCCGAAACGCTGTTCCTCGTCGAGGATAAGCAATCCGAGATCGGCGAACTTTATATTTTTTCCGAGCAGTTTATGCGTGCCGCATACGAGGTCTATCCCGCCGTTTTCGAGTTTTTTCAGAATATCCGCCGCCTCCGCAGTCGATGTCAGGCGGGACAGCATGGCGACGCGGACGCCGAAACTTTCCATGCGCTTTTTCGCCGTTTTATAATGCTGCAGCGCGAGGAGCGTGGTAGGACAAAGCAGCGCGACCTGTTTCCCCTCGGCTATGACGCGGAAAGCGGCGCGGAGCGCGACTTCGGTTTTGCCGAATCCCACGTCGCCGCAGATCAGCCTGTCCATGATCTTGCCGAGCGCGAGGTCGTTCAGCACGTCCTCGGTAGCCGCCGTCTGATCGTCGGTATCGACGTGCGGGAACGCGGCTATGAAATCGGACATGAGCGCGGGCTCGGGCGCGTAAACGTGTCCTCTCCCCGCCGCGCGCCTGCCGTACAGCTCTACGAGGTCGAGCGCCATTTCTTTAATGGAGTTCTTGACCCGCTCTTTCATGCGGGCGAACTGTCCGCCGCCCAGTCTGTTGAGCTTCGGCTCGACCCCGGCGTAAGAATATCTCGAAAGGCTGTCGAGGTTCTCCACGGGAAGATAGAGCTTGTCGCCCTCGGCGTAGCCGATAATGACGTAATCGTGAACCGCGCCGCCGAAATCGAGTTTTTCTATCGCAAGACATTTGCCTATGCCGTGCGCCGTATGTACCACGTAATCGCCCACGCTCGGAAGCGGCATGACCTCGCGTCTGCGTTTACCCCTCGATGACGACGATTTCGGAACGACGGATTTCGTGCCTATAAACACCTGTTTGTTTTCGTGAAGAAGAAAACTCGCGGGCAGAATGCCGTCTATAAGATTGACCGTTCCGTCGCCGTACGACACGCGCACGCCGCGATCGGACAAAAATCCGCCGAGAGAGCGCACGGCGTCCGACGAACCCGCGAAAATATTTATCTCATAATCTCTGTCGCGCCAATTCTTCACGTCGGCGGCAAGGAGCTCGTAATCGTGCGAATAATCGGGCAGGATCGCGTCGGTAAGCTCGATCACGGCGTCGGGAGCGAAAAATCTGTTTTGCGAAATGCCGGTATGAAAAACCGCCGAACCGCAGTCGAACGCGAACGCTTTTTCGATCGGCGCTATCTGGCGCAAAGCTCCGGGCAAAGCGTCGCCCGATTTCACGAGCGCTCTGACGCGGCTTTCGTGTTCTTTCGTAAGTAAAACCGCATTGTCGTAACACTGCTTCGCGTCGCCGACGAATATTTTATATCCTCCGAAAAAGCCCGCGAAAGTTTCCGAGCCGAGATACGGCATCAGAAGCGGCACGTCGAGTCTGTGCGCGGACGTACGCAGTTCGAGTTCTCCCAGAATGCCGGAGAAATGAGCAGCCGCGTCTGCGGACAGCTTCGACGCCTCTCTTTTTATTTCCGCCATCGCGCGCAAAAGTTCGTCGTCGGTATAATACGCTTCCCCGAACGGCGCGGCTGTCATTTCGGATACTTTGGATATGGTGATCTGTTCTTCGGGGTCGAGTAGTTTTATACTGCCGACTACGTCGAAATCGACGACTATTCTGTAATACTCGTCGCTTCCCGCCGGAGATACGTCGATTATGTCGCCGCGGACGGCGAACTGACCTTTGCCGTCGAGCTGTCCGACGCGTCTGTATCCCGCAGCCGTCAGTCGCGACGCGAGCGCGGACGGATCGCATTCGTCGCCCGTACGGACGGTCACGGTCGCGTTCCTTACGTTCTCCTTAGTCGGATAAAGCTGCATCGCCGCTTCGACGTAAGTCACCACGAGTTTATCGCCCGACGCTATTTCGGCAAGAGCGGATGCGCGGTCGAAGTCAAGCCGACCGAAACGCTCGAGCGAAAACCCGACGCTGTCGCTCCGCGCGGGCAGGAACACGACGTCGGCGAGATGGGACGCGAACTCGTACGCTTCGCGCGCGGCTACGTAATCGGTTTCGACGAGCACGGACTTTTCGGACATACAAAAAACCGCCCGGCGTGCGTTCTTCTGCAGACCGAGCATGGAAACGTTCTTTCCCGCGTTGACGGCGGAAAGCGCTTCGGCTATTTTATTTCGTGGCTTGAGCAACAACCGTCTATTCCTTTATGATCGCTTCGAGTTTGTCCGCCGCCGATTTCGCGCCGTCGGCTATCAGGCGGCGGTCGTCGTCGGTCATATTCATGAGCACGTACGAAATAAGCGGGACGTTCTCGGGCACGGGTCCGGTACCGACGCGCACGCGGCGGAAATTCTCCGTGCCGATTTTGGCGATTATGTCCCGCATACCGTTATGCGTGCCCGCGCTTCCGCGCTCCCGGAAACGGTAAGTCCCCTTTTCTATGTCTATGTCGTCGTAAACTACGATAAGCTCGGAAGGCGACGCGCCGTACCTGCCGAGCAATTGTTTTACCGCGTCGCCGCTCAGGTTCATGAACGTAAGCGGCTTCGCGAGTATGATTTTTTCGCCGCCCACCGATTTTAACCCGGTAAGCGACGCGCACTCTTTCGTCGAGATCTTCATGCCGAGACGTTCGGCAAGCAAGTCAACCGTAAGCCAACCGACGTTGTGATAAGTATATGCGTACTTATCGCCGGGGTTTCCCAGTCCGACAACTATTTTCATTATAAGATCCTGTTCTCCTTGTCATAAAACGCGACCGATAGCACAGCCCTCGCGCATGACGGGCGAAATATTTCCGGTTTACGCTTTGTTGAGCGCGTCGATAAGGGCTTCCAGATCGATACCGTGGACTTCCGCCGCCTGCTCGACCGTTTCGCCGTGCGCGATGGCGCAACCGAGACAGTGCATTCCGAACTCCATGAATACCGGAGCGCAGTTTTCCTTTTCTTCGATCACCTGAGCTATAGTCATATCTTTCGTTATCATTACGCGTGACCTCCTGCTTTTATTATGCTGATATTGTAAAACTTTAATGCGGAGTTTGTCAAGCGTTTGGAATAAACGCGCGACGCCGCGCATACGATTATCCAGTAAACCTTTAAGGCAAGTTCCGCATAAGCGACGCGAGGCAGGATTATCGCATGAACCTGTGCGGAACTTCTTTAGGCAAGCGGAGGCGTTTTTTATGAAAGCAAGCGAACTTATCGGCAGCCGTGTACTCGTGCTCGGCTCGGCGGCGATCTGCGGCACGGTCGGCGGAATCGTTCCGTCGGCGGACTGCAAAAAAATAAAAGCTCTCGAAGTTCTCATGGACGACGAGGACGACTGCGAAAAAAAATATCTCGACGTAAGTCGCATTACGGCGGTTTCGCGCGGCACCGTCACCGTCAAATACGCGGAATCGCTCGTGATGTGCTATCCGATAGGCGCGGTTTCGCCCATAAACCTGCCGGCGTTCGGCGAGGACGGCGAGGACTACGGCAAAGTGACCGATCTCGACCTCGGCGAAAAATTCGCGATCGAATCGCTATACTGCGGTAAGCGCATATTTCCGCTCGGCGAAGTGCTGTCGCGCTCGAACGATCTGATCGTTTTCAGACTGCCCGGAAGCAAAACCAAAATCGCGCGTAAGAAAAAGAAAGTCCCCGCGCCCGCCGCGCGAACCGCAGACGAGAAGAAAAAGACCGACAACGTCGTGCGGATCACCGGAACGCGCAGATATTCGTTCATAGTCGGACGCACGCTCGGCGAGGACGTAAGCGACCTCGAAGGACGACTGATCGCCGCAAAAGGCGCGCTCGTCACGAGCGAACTCATTGACAGAGCGAAAGACCGCGGCGCGGTGGTAAAGCTCGTCATGTCCGCGCTGTAGTATAAACTTTAAGTTCATGCAAAAGATATTCGGTGTAAACTTTCGGTTCATGCAAAAGCGTTCGCGCCGCAGTATGAAATGCACTTCCAAAAGTTTTGTCCAACTTTTGGATGCATTTCAATAGCGCGGACGCTTTTTATTTTTATCACAAAAATTTCATGCCGTCGATAAGATATATTTTCTTTTTCGTCACTTTCAGTCCGAGGACTTTTTCGACCGCGGCGGCGTAGACGTTCAGTTGCCGCTCGTACTTTTCGCGGCGTTCGGAGTTTACGAAGCCGGTCTTGTAATCTATTATTTCCGCTTCGTCGCCGCGCACGGCAAGCAGGTCGATCACGCCCTGAAGAAGCGTTCCGTCGTCCGCTCCGTCGACGTTTTCGGCGGCAAACAGAAAAGGCTGTTCGCGGTAGATTTCCGCGCCTTCGATCTCCTTTCCGATTATTCCGAACGCCGCGGCAAGTTTGGTCTTGTCGACAAGTCCGAAATTCTCTATCGCCGAAAGCTTTTCGGACTGAGCGCCAAGCGGTAAAGAATAGTCGAACGCTTCCAAGCAGGCGTGGAACGCGGTGCCGCGCGCCATAGCCGTTTCCCCGTCGCCCTGTCCGTCATACTCGCCGTCGTCGAAAAGCGGGGTAACTGTCTGTTCTTCCTCGTCCTCCGCGCTTTCGGCAAGAAGTCCGGTGACCGATTTTTTTATTTCGCGCACGCTCTTCGGTAAAGGCGCGGACAGATATTCTTTCATTTTTCCGAGCGTGGTTTCATTCACGGGGGCGGGAGAATGCGATACTGCCGGAGGCTCGACGCGGGTCACTCCCCGCTTTATTCCGCGCGCCGCCGCGGACGGGTATATCCAGTCGGCGAAGCAGGCGCATTCTTCGATCGGCTTCGGCTTATAATCCGCGTCGGGCAAAAACAGCACGAGTTTGTCCCGCGCCCGAGTCAACGCGACGTAAAGCACGCGCATTTCCTCCTCGAGTTCGGATTTTCTTTTGCGTTCGCGCGCGGCGATAAGCGGCAGCGACGGCACGGTTTCGCCCGTTTCCGACACGCGCGAAGCAAGCCCGAGCCCGAAATCGCCGTCGGGTATCGTATTTCCGTTCGAGTCCGTGCGAAAAGCCGTACCGAGTCCGCACATAAGCACTACGGGAAACTCCAGTCCTTTGGACGCGTGCACGGTCATTATCCGCACGCTGCCGGGCTGAGGCGGCACGTCTACGGTCGGTTCGTCCGATTCGAGATATTCGAGATATTCGGACAGCGTCCCGTTATATGCGTTCATCTGTTCGAGAAGTCTGCCGAGCCCGTCCGCTTTGGATATGCCGAGATTTTCGGACATGGCGGTAAAAAACAGCTTTTTATCCGACGTTATGCGCCCGGCGAGTCCGCCCACCGTCATATACCCGGCAAGTTCGGTATACGCCCTTACGTCGGCGAGAAAAGCGGCTATTTCCGGATCGCTTTCCTCTTTGAGCACGCAGTCGCAGAAGTAAGCGCACTCGGGGTGCGCCGCGCGGATCGACGCAAGACGCGCGTCCGAAAACCCGCCTATACGGCTGCGCATGACGGCGACAAGCGATACGTCGTCGCGGAAATTGTCTATCAGTCTTAAGTACGACAGCAAAAGTCCGTTCGTCCGTCCGCCGCTTACGCCGAGCTTACTGCTCACGGAAACGGGCACGCCTATCTGGCGCAGGTTGCGCGCGATCATATTGCCGAGCGCGCCGCGGGAACGCACGAGCACGACTATGTCGCCGTAGCTCCGTCCCTGTCCGAGCAAGCCGACTATTTCTTCGGTAACGGCGTCCGCCTCCGCCTCGCGCGCGCCTCTCTTTTCGGAAGCGACGTGTTCTTTCACGCTGTAAACCTCGGTAAAATCCGTCTTATCTTTACCGGATTTCGGTTTTTCGGTCATGACTATTTCCACGCTTCCGTCGTCGCCGTCGGCTTCGTCGGTCACGAAACGCGCGGTCGAAGCGTAATCCACGTTCCCGAAGCGCGCGGTCATTATGCGCGAAAACAGTACGTTGGCGAAGCGTAAGATCCCCGATTTCGAGCGGTAGTTGCGGTTGAGTTCGACAGTGCCGCCGCCCGAAGCAAGCTCGTCGCGCTTGGCGGCAAACGCCGACGGCGTGCAATTGCGGAACGCGTAAATGCTCTGCTTTATGTCCCCGACAAAGAACAAATTGTCTTTGCCCGCAAGATTGATGATCCTTTCCTGAAGCGGATTGATGTCCTGATATTCGTCGATGAATACGTGCGTCAGCGACGAGCGCACTTCCTCGCCTGCCGGCGACGACAGTATGGCGAGAGCGCGGCGTTCGAGATCGGTAAAGTCGAGTTTGCCTTTTTCCGCTTTCGCTTCGTCGTACAGTTCGGCGGCGCGGCGCGCGACGGATATAAACAATTCCGCGTCCCGACCAGCCTCGATATTTCTCGCCGAGTTCACCGTTTCGAGAAATTCGACGTATTTATCCACACGCTTTTTGAGCGCGTCGAATTCGGCTTTGATCGCAGTTATTCCGCGAGCGACGGTATACTTTATATCCGCGCCGGCCGCACGCGCGCGGAGCTCGTCGATAAGAGGCGCGGCTTTTTCGAGCCCGAGCGATTTTGCCGCCGCTTCGAGTCTGTCCGCCTCTTCCGAAACAGCGGCGTAGCGCGAAGCCGCGACGGAAGAAAGATATTCGCGGCACGCGCCGTCGTCCGAGTACGCGTCGGCGGCGTGCTTCATCCATTCGTCCGCGTCCGGCTGTGCGTCTGCATACGACATGATACCGAGAACGATACGCCGAATCGGCGCGTCGCTCCTGCGGCGCACGTACAGTCTGCTCACCGCTTCGAACCCCGGATCAGCCGCGGCTTCTTCAAGAGCGCGCGCGACGGCTTCTGCGCGCATGACCGCGCACTCGCCTTCTTCGGCAATTTCGAACGCGGGATCGTCGCCGGTGACGTAGAAATATTTTCTGATGAGTTTCTGACACCATTTGTGCAGGGTGCAGATGTCGGCTCCGGGCAGGTATTCGAGCTCGGCTGCGTAACGCTTATCCCCCGTTTCCGCGGCTTTTTCGCGCAGTCTGTCCGCGAGTTTGGCGCGCATATCGTCGGCGGCGGAAACCGTAAACGTGGATATAAGCATTCCTTTCAGGCTGTAACCGTCCTCGATCAGACGAAGAACGCGCCCGAGCATGACCGTGGTCTTTCCGCTTCCCGCACTCGCCGACACGAGCAGGTTGCCTTTGCCGTAATCTATTATTTTCTTTTGTTCGGTAGTCCACTCCACGGCTTATTCCTCCCTGTCCCCTGACTTCGCGTGAAGAACGACTCCCGGAGGATTGCGCTTGTCGCCCTCGTATCCGCAAGCCGCCGCATACTCGCAATACGCGCACGCGTCCGGACTGCCGTAAGGCGACGGCGCGATAAATCCGCCCGATATTTCTTCCGCCGCTTTTTCGGCGATACGGATCGCGTAATCGGCAAGCATACGCACGTCGTCCGTATTCTCCTTGTTCGCAACGTACGTTCCGCCCTGTTTTTTCACTTTGATTATTCCGCTTTCGCCGCTTGCGATTATGGCGGGATCGGTGGCGTTAAGCACTTGTTCGTCGTTCGAGCAAACGCCGGTCAGAAGATACGGTTCTTTCTGTCCGAAGTCGGAAAGCGTGGAGAAATAGAATGCGCCCGCGGGAACGTACCCCGCGCGTATGAGCACGGCAAGATATACGAGAAGCTGGATCTTGACCCCGCATTTAAGGTCGCCGAGCGAAAATTTTACGCCTCCCGTCTTATAATCTATGAGCCGGACAAGCCGCCCGCACGTGTCTATCCTGTCGATTTTGCCGCGCAGTCCGACCTTTCCGCCGCGTACGTTTAAGTCTATGCCGGCGAGTTTGCTTCCCTCGAAACCGAATTCCTGTTCCGCCGCCGCGGGACGGAACGAGCCGACGCGGATCTGACGCAGAATCGCTTTACAAAGTCCTGCGGCTTCCCGTTCGAGCAATTCTATCGCGCGCGGATCGGCGGTTTCGCTCTTACCCGACGCCGCGACTGCTTCCGCAAGCAGTTTTTCCGCCGCCGTTTCGGGATCGACGTCGTCCATGATCTTAACGTAATTTTCCGCGACCGAATGGAGTAAACTGCCGACGTCCACGGGTTCGAGCTCACCCGTTTCCGGCTTTTTCAGTCTGAGCCCGTACCGAAAAAAGTGTTTGAGAGGGCAAGCGAAATACGTTTCGAGCTGGCTGACTTTGGTATGGTCGGACAGCATGAGCCCGCCCGCTTCCTTCACCTCGGTCGGAGGCTCGGGGATCGAGTACCCCGACGCGGCTTCGCCTACGAGGAGTTCGGCGTAAGGATAATAAGGCGGCGCCGATTCGCCGTCGGTCAGTCCCGCGCGGGCGGCGAGGTATTGTTCGGTCGCCATACCGAAGGTCGGGCACGCCGATAAAAATACCGATGCGTCCGTAGAAACGTCGAGGCTTGCGGCAACGTTGTCGCCGCTTACGAATCTTACGCTTTTCGCCGAGGGCGTTATCGCTCCGAGCGCCGACCCGACTTTATCCGTATGGATCAGAATCACCTTTTCCGCGCCCGAAAGAAGCAGGAAAAATTCGTCGCGGGCGCGGCGGTTCACTTCGGCGGTCGTCGGCGATATTTCGGAACCGAGCGCGCGCAATTCTTCTATATCGTCGTCCGAGATAAGCCCGGAGTCGGGCGTAACGGACGGGTGAACGTCGGTATCGAAATCCGCAACGATGACGCGGGAAAACCTGCGGGCGCGGAAATCGCATTCTCCGCCTATCTCGACCGCGCCGGTTATCTTCGGACGGGCGGCGAGCTCGAGCGTCGCCATGCCTTCGACGAGCGAATCGACAACGACTCTACTCGGCGCGGACGGCATGAGTTCGCGGCAAAGGCTTACGAGCGCGCGGGCTTTTTCGAACGGGTTTGCCCTGCCCTCGTCCTCCGACTTAAGTCCGTCCGGGCAGTTTGCCTCCGCATAAGAAATCAATTCGTCGATTTCGCCCGGTACGTCGCTTTTTCCGAGCTTGCCCGCTATACGCGCTACAACGGCGCGGGCTTTTTCGGCGCTCGCGGCAAGAGCGCGTTCGTCGTCCGTACCGTCGAAACCGAGCGTAAACGGCGACAGAAAAAGTTTGTAAGTTATGCCGTAACGCGCCGCGTATCTTTCGAGCGCGTCGCTGTCCGACTTGTCCGCGCCGGACAGCGGGTTTTTCGTCAGGCGCACTGCGTCGGCGGTTCTGTAGCCCTTAAGCGGCAGATTGAGCGCGAGCGCGAGAAACCTGCCGAGCGGGTGCTTATCCAACGTAAGCGTAACCGGAGCGGAGTATGGCACTTCGTTTTCGCCGAGAATGCGCACGAGCTCGTCCGGTCTGCCCGCCGTCACGACGCACATTTCGCTTGCGTCCGTACCCGCTTTCATTTCGGCGATCACGCGCCGCGCGACTTCCTTGGCCGCGAACACGGGCGACGACGCGGCGTATACCTCAACGTCGCCGAACGAATATTTCGCTTCCGTGTCGAAAACGTAAACTCCGTCGCTTTTCTTTTCCATGACGTCTATTATGTTCGTCATCTGCTTCGTGTAAGCGTCGAAACACGCTATGTATATCGTCGCGCCCGAAAGAAAGTCCGAGTTTTCGAGATACGCTTTAAGCAGCTTCATCCTGCCCGCCGAATCGACGTACATTCCGTCCGTAAGCTTCAGATATTCCGAATATACGAGCGCGACGTCCTCCGCCCGTTCGCCGCCGCGGGCGCGGACTTCGTCCGGAGTGACCTCGCAGACGGCGAGCTGCCCTATCGACTCGTAAAGTTTTGCGGCAAAACCGCGCGCCGACGCGCTCTTTTTATAACATTTCAGTTCTTTCTTTTTCTCCTCGAGCACGCGGCGTATGAGCATTACGCTGCCTTGCTTCGGCAGATAGTCGAGCTCGGCTTTCCCCCTCAGAAGTCGGCTCCAGGTCGTTACGCTCACGTCGAATACGCCGCCGAACCTTTTGCATATCATGCGTTCGGCGGTCAGCGTGCAACGGTCGGGTACGATCAGTATATGACGGTGACCGAGCGAGATTCTGCGTTCGGCGAGTTTATCGACGGCGGCGACGAGCGACCCGTAATAAGAATCCGAAATAATTTTTTCTTTCATATGTAAACATAATACCCGAATTAAGGTGACAAAGCAAGTTATTTGTGGTAAAATATACGGGAAAATTCGGAAAATCCTGGAGCTGTACATGAAAAAAGCTTTTACTGTTATAGGTTGCCTGCTTTTGTCGAGCGTGTTTATGTTCGGTTGCGGCAGCGGCGGACTGTTCGGTTGCGGCGGCACTTCAACGCCTGCGATTACTTCGGCTAAACCTTGGACGAACAGCAACGATTACGAATACGTAGCGTACGAAGTAGACCGATTCGCGGCAAACAATACCGCGTCGAATACGACCGCGTTCGATGACGACGATATAGAGGCGCGCGGCGAATATTCCACTACGCTTATTACCGTGCGCGGGAATATATACGAATCGGATCAGCTCGAAGCCATCGGACGCGCAAGCGAATATTTCGCCGAAAACCTCGCTCCGCTCGGCGCGCACAGGCTTTCCACCGCCGCAGGCTCGTATACCGTGCTCTATACGTCGTACAGGCTCGAATACTTAAACGGCAAAACGGACGAAATCGGAAGCGTGGCGTTATTCAAGTCGTCGTCGCTCATGCCCGTATTCTCTTATAAAGCGGTCAGGTACGAATCGTCGGGGCTCGAGTATACCGCGACGGCGGACTATGTCAATCGTAAGAACGTCTTCGAATCGAACGAAGCGGGTTATGAAAAAGTCGAAACCGAGCTTAAAAACGAGGAAACCGCGTACGATAACGAAACGCTGTATTACGTGCTTCGCGCGCATTCCTCGCTTGCCGCGGGCGGCAGCTCGTCCGTCAATATGAGGAACTCGGTATACACCGGCATCAAAGGGTCGGAAGATTATCGCGCCATGGCGTTCCAAGTCGCAAGCTCGGTCGGCGAGGTCGGCGGAATCAATGCGGATAAGACGCCGGGCGGGTTTATCGACAGATATTTCGACGATGGCGAAGTGGACTATTACGACAGCGACGTGCCGAACGAATCCAATCCCGAAGTAAACGACCACTTCAAGGGCTACGCGTTCCCCGCCCTGCTCGTCGGACTGCAGTATTCCAATGCGAACAGCGGCACGGTAAAGTATCTCTATTATTCGCAGACCGGGTTCGATTACGTCGGCGAAACGACTTCGAAAGTTCTGCTTCAGACCCTCGATTTCGAAACGGATAAAGACGGCAACGTGGCGAGCGTCACGAGAGCGCGGATAAAAGATTACAAGACCTCTCCGCTCATGTGATATATCGACGAATGTAAAAATAAGACACGGGCGGCACGCTTATCTGCGTGCCGCCCGTTCCGTTTTCTTTATTATAGCTCCGTAAGTTTTCTTTAATATAACTCCGTAAAAAGATAACTCTATGAACGAAATGAACGGATTCCGATACTCCCTATAAATCGGGCGCGGTCAGACCGCCAATTTTTTATACCGCGCGAAACCGTCGAGATTGTCGGCGTCGCTTACCTTTATCGAATTTACGCCGAGATAATCGAAAAGTTCGAGCACGAACACCGCGCCCGCCGTAATCAGTTCGCTCCTCATGGCGGGAAGCACCGGATACAGCGCGGATATTTTTTTCGGATCGCCCGCTTCGACGAGTTTATTCCTAAGGTCTTTCACCGCCTCGCGCGTCAGAATATATCCGTGCACTTTATCGACGTTGTATTTTTTCAGTCCGAGCGCCATTGCGGCAAGCGAGGTGAAAGTTCCGCCTACGCCGATAAGTTCTCCGTTTATTTTGACTCCGCCGTATCTTCGCAGGCCTTTGACCGCATACGCCTGCATGAGATCGGGATTTCCGCCCGCGCGCTCGGTCAGACGAACCATACCGAGAGGAAGTGATTTTACGAACGAAAGTTCGTTATCGCACCCGCTTACGATTTCGACGCTCGCGCCACCGATGTCGACGACCGTCGCCGCGCCGTCCGGGCACGCGCCGAGGAGCGCGATTTCGGCTTCCTCGTTCCCGCTTATGATCTCGACGCGTACGCCGCATTCTTCGACTACTGCGGACAGAAATTCCGAGCGATTGGACGCCGCCCGCACCGCTTCGGTAGCGAACGCGTAAACTTCCGCTCCCGCCATGCGCGCGGTCATTACGAAATCTTTGACCGTCAGTACCGTGCGTTTCATAGCCGCTTCCGACAGCTTCCCCGTCGCGTTCAGTCCTTCGCCGAGTTTGGTCATCACGGTAGTCTTTTTACCGCCGAGGAGCAAACGCACGCTACCGCTGCCTATATCGATAACCGCGGCTTTCACGAGGCTTCGTAAACCTCCTCGTCCTCGTACTTCATGTTGAGATAGTCCCGCGCGTATTTTTCGATATAGTCCGAAGTGCTCTTATACTCGATTTCTTCCTCGTTACTGTCGATAACCGCCTGAAGCTCCGCGCTTCGCGCCTCGAGCTCCGCCTTGCGACTTTCCAGTACCCCGAGCGAAATGATATTGTACACCAACGCAATAACCGAAATAAGCAACAACGCGATTGCCGTCACCGTGATTATCGCCGTGATTTTTTTCTGTTTTTCCGTCATGATTAGATTATATTACCATCGCGGGCTGTTTGTCAAGCGTTTGCGCGGCGGCGATTTTTTACGCGACTTTTGTCATATTACAGCGAGTCTGCGAATAACCTTTTATTATGGAAACGAAAATCAAACCCAAGCACACGGTCACGCTCGAGTCGCGCAGTCGCGCGCTCATCACCGGCGTGGAAAAAGTTATCGATTCGTCGGCTACGCTGATAAACGCGGTCACGAGCGACGGCGCGCTTACCGTACGCGGCAACGGTATGCATATAGTCGCTTTTTCGGAAGCCGACGGCACGCTCACCTTCGACGGCAAAGTCGACCGCATGGAATATACGGTCGGTAAAAAAGGACTGCTCGGGAGGATATTCAAATGACGGACATAGCTGTTCAGACGGTTCTGTTTTTTCTTCTCGTCGGAGAGGGCGCGCTCACCCGACTGGCGTACGCGTTCGTGCTTTCGCTCCAAAGAAAAATCGGAAGTAAAATTTTTGCGGGGATAAGCGACGTATTCACGGCGATAATCGGCGCTGGCTGTATGCTTCTCACCTGCCTGATACTCGCCGACAGCGTGCGCGTATTCTACGCCGTATTCTATATAGGCGGTATCGCGCTCATGCATCTGCTTCTTATGAAAAGCCCGCGTAAAGCACGCCGCCGTAACGAGAAAGCCGAAAACAAAGAAACAAAAAAATTAGGCACGACTGTCGGTAACGACGGAGAGATTGTCGAACAAATCGTATCTAAGTTCGGGGAATAAACGCTGTAATATTTTTTCATAATAAAACGAATGGGTTCGGAGCATTCAGATAATGCCCCGAACCCATAAACAATTATACGGAAGTAAATTTCAGTTAATTCCTCCGACTCCGTCATTCGTATACAGTAAACGTACCGAGATACGGCGTTTTGCAAATTATTACGCTGAATTTACCCGAACCGATAACATGACCGTCCGTTATCGACCTGTCCTCATAATCAAACGTAAAAATCGTCACGTCGGATACGTCGCCGTACACGGTAAAATCCGGTTTTCCTTCAAGAGAAACGGTCATGCGGTTTTTATTCAGTTCGACTTTCTCGTTAAAAGTATACAACCCCGTAAAATTGCAAGCCCGAACGTCGCCACATAAAGAATAATCCGAAATACCGAGATACTTATATACGGAGATTACACCGTCGCGGTTTATACTTTCGGCGTCATAAAAGAAAATACTATTTGCCGCAAAACTTTCACTTACGTCGATTTCGACCGTTGAAATACCTTTCGTCGGAAACATCAACGAATTAAGTCCGAAACCGGTCGATTCTTTCGGATCTTCGTTCAATGCGAACACACGATATACGTCGCCGAAAACGAAATAATCGCTTTCCGACGGAATATACCCCGAAATTCCGCAAGAAGAAAGAAATACGGAAAAAAATACCGCCGCAATAATAAAGCGCGCCTTTTTCATAAATATACCCCGCTGTTCTTATGGAAATTATAGAACACGCGGGGATATTTTTCAAAAATTTTTCTTTACATTTTGCGCTGTTTTCGTTTACATTGCGCTATTTTCTTTTACTTTCGTTTTCGGGCAGGAGTATTTTATAAATTCTTCGCGCGATTGCAGCCGCGATAAAGACAAATAACACCGCGGCAAGCACGGTCAGCGCCATGAGCAGACCTTTGCCTGTGTCCGATTCGCGAAACTCTGCGTCCGTCCATAGCAGAACAGCCGAGATTACAAGTACGGACAGCGACAACATGGGAATAAAAAAATATACGATTTTCATGACAGAGGCAACAAAGCCGGGCGAGCGCGTCGACGCGCTGTCCGAAAGCGACACGGCAGCGGATTTATCGGCGGACATTAATTCCGTTGCGGCTTGCGCCGTAATCTTTGAGGAGATTTCCGTTTTTTCCGCCAGAGCTACGGTCTCGGTTTTATAAAAATAATTCGAGTCGATATTGAAAACGCGACAAATATCCAAAATTTTGTCCGCTTTCGGCGCGCTGATATTCTTTTCCCAATTTGCTACCGACTGTCTCGAAACGTCTATTTTCTCGCCGAACTCATCTTGAGTCAGACCGAATTTTTTTCTGAGGTTCGAAATTTTTTCACCTAAAGATAAACCGTCTGTCATAATACTCCCATAAACTCAATCAATCAGTCCTAACAAATAATCAGCACTGACGTTCAATTCTTTGCAAATCGAAATCAACACGTCCAAAGACGGTTCCCTCTTTCCTGTGCAATAATTATTCACCACTCCTTGTGACATAGATATTTTTTGCGCAAGAGCGTTTTGAGATAAACTCTTTTCTTTCAATGCTTCATTTATACGATCTTTGAACTTATTCATATATATATTATATGGCTTATAGCCGTATTTGTCTTGACAAACGGCTAAAAGCCGTATATAATAAATTACGGCTTTTAGCCATAATACACATTCAAAGGAGTCGAAAAATGGACAAGCAATTAAAAACGGAAATTATAACGGAATACATATGTAGCCACCGTTTGACAAAAAAAGAGTTTTGCAAACAATGCAAAATAAGCATTCCGACTTTTTACAGAGTAATGCAAAATAAAAATATTAAGTTGATAACGCTTATAAAGATAGCGAGAAAAATCAATTTGCCAATATATAAATTTTTCGGATGACGCCGTTTTTCAATTCTTTCAGTCGCGATCTTATTCTGCACTCGCCTTCCATAGCGTCGCTATAAGAATATTAAAATTTATGCTTTATTGTAACTTCACCAAACATTTATTATATAGAAATTGTTTAATATCTTCCGATTGATCCGTTTCATAGTAAGCAATCAACAACTTTTTATATTCGGAAACATTTTCTTCGGGTATGACTATCAAACCCGCGCCGGCGGAAATAAGAATATGATTTGCGAAGATAACCGAAGTGCGTTTATTCCCGTCAATGAAAAGCTGTTTTTTCGTCACAAACAATAAGGCATTGATTGCTCTTTCATACACATCTTGCTCGGCTAAAATATCGTTCAGTTCTTCCACTGCCACGCTTTCTATCGGAAGCTCGGGTTTCCATTTCGTACCGCCGATCGAAACGGGAACGCTACGAAGCCTGCCGGCATTATAGTAAAAACCTTCCTCAACAAGTTTGTTTATTAAACACAATATCGAATAGTCGGATTTCGACGTAACAACGCCGTCGTCCAACACGAATTGCCAGGCGTGTTTCAGATTATTGATTTTCTGAATATCGTCGGCGGAAACACCGTTAATCTTACCGCCCTCTATGATTGTTTCCGTATCGAGAAAGGTAACGGCAACGCCC